>CAKKSJ010000178.1 GCA_919902965.1 Burkholderiales bacterium | reverse complement strand
CGCCGCGCTGACGATCGCCTGCATGCCGCTGCCGCACAGGCGGTTCAGTGTCATCGCCGGTGTGTGGTGGGAGAGGCCCGCATTGATCATGGCCACGCGCGACAGGTACATGTCCTTGGGCTCGGTATGAATCACGTTGCCGAACACCACGTGGCCGATCTCGGCCGGATCGATTTTGGCGCGCGCCACCGCTTCGCGTGCGACCTTTGCCGCAAGCTCGGTGGGCGCGATGTCCTTCAGCGCGCTGCCGTAATCGCCGATCGCGGTGCGCACACCGCTCACCACCACGACTTCTCTGCTCATCTGGATTCTCCTTGAATGTGCGCGGCGCTGCGCCGTGCCTGCGCCGCCTATCATGCACGCCGGCGATGCCAGGCCTCTTGTCATACATCAAACCGGCGCGGAATGGCCGGCGGGTGCCGGCAAAAATTTCACGCCACCGTCAACGGCCTGTCATCTGCACTTGGTATTTTGCGCCTGCCGACGCCGGGATTGACGGCGCCGGCACGATGCACCATCGAGGAGGAGCAGATCATGATCAACGCACAGACGGCCCATCTGCACGCCAGGCCGGCATGGAACGGGTGGCCGAACAAAATTGGACAGACAGCGCTGGCGGTGATCGCCACGACGCGACGGGACTGGGTCTCCCGGCGCAGGGCATCGCCCGCGACCGAAGTAGCGGGCGGACATCCAGTCCAATTCGCGCACCCGCTGATCCGGCTTGCCGCGGATGCGACGCGCAGCAAGTCAGGCCGGGCGCGCCGTGCCCTCGCCCGCGCCAGACGCGGAAGGGGCGGGCGATTCGGCGTCTGAACGCAGGGCCGGCGGTGGTGCGGACCTTGCGGCCATCGGTGCGAGGCCGTCAGGCGCGCTGTCATCGTTCTGTAACACATCCCGTGCCAGACTATTGTTTGGGCAAATCCAAAAAGCGCTTGCGGATCGTCGGCTTGCGCGCTGGCAACGAAGATGTACACAGAGATATCCACAGAAAATGGGGACAATCTGGCGCAGATCGGGACTTCCAGCGCATTGCGCGCATGCCGAAATCTGCGCTGTCGCGGTACCGTCGGGCGCCTGCGCCAAATCCGGGCTCCCGCCATCAGGCCCCGGATTGCGAGCGCGGCCAGGAACAAACCGGAAGGAGCAGCGATGAAGAACATGAAAGTCACCGGCGCGCAATACAAGGTGCTGCAGATACTTTCGCGCAGGGACATTGCGGCCATACGCAGAAATCCCAAACTCGTCCCCGGCGCAAAGCATTTGCTTCTTGCGTGCAAGAAGGCGATCAAGAAGGTGGAGGAGATCCCGCAGTACGCCTCGCGCAAGAAGCGCGAGACTGCGTACCGGCACATTGCAGCTGCATGCCGCAAGGCGATCGCCGAAATCGAGCACTAGCCGGTCCCGCCCCAGGCTCCCTGCAAGCGGGCCTTACCGGCCCGGATTGCGCTTGCCCGATTGTGTCCACATCGGCCGCAGGCCGGTGAGTTAACCATGCGCCGGGTCCGCTCGATTTTCCTTTCGGACATACACCTCGGCACCCGCGCCTGCCAGGCCGAGCGCCTGCTCGCATTCCTGCGCGTTTACGAGGCCGAGCACGTGTACCTGCTTGGCGACATCATCGACTTCTGGTCGCTCGGGCGCGGCATCTACTGGCCGGCTCCGCACAACACTTTCGTGCAAAAAATGCTCAAGCGCGCGCGCCATGAGGTCAAGGTGGTGCTGGTGCCGGGCAACCACGACGAAGCCTTGCGCGAATATGTCGGTAGCGAGTTCGGCGGCATTAGCGTGGTGCGCGAGGCCATTCACACGGCGGCCGACGGCCGGCGCTATTTTCTGATGCATGGAGACGAGTTCGATCAGATCACGCGCTATCACCGTTGGGTGGCGCTGCTGGGCGACATCGCCTACGGCCTGTTGCTGCGCCTGAACGAGCGGCTGTCCTGGGTGCGCAGGAAACTGCATCTGACGGGCTATTGGTCGCTTGCCGGCTACGCCAAGCGCAAAGTCAAGGGCGCGCTCGAGTTCGTCTACGGATTCGAGGAATCGGTGGCGCACCACGCTCGCCTGGCGGGGTTCGACGGTATCGTTTGCGGACACATTCACAGCGCAGCGATCAAGGACATCGGCGGCGTCACCTACATCAATTGCGGTGACTGGGTCGATAGCTGCACCGCCGTTGTCGAACATGAAGACGGGCGCATGGAACTCGTACGCTGGCAGGAAAGCGAAGTGTTGGGCGAGGAGCTGTGGCAGGAGGCGCCGCTGGTGGAATTACCGACGTAGGCGCCTGGTGCCGCTGCGGCAGCGGTAAGGACCCGGTGCGCAAGTCATTTCGTGGAGGCGGCGCGGTAAGGTCGGAGTGTCGCAGAGCCGCCGACAATTCATATTTCCGTCAAGGCCGTGTCATTTTCGGCTGCTATCTTGGCCACTTTTCGGCAGACCCGAATCGGGCTGCCCTCGTGGACCACGACCTATGGAGGAGAAATTGACCATGATCGACCAGAAGTTGCGTTTTCCGGTCGCCGGCCCGGCGGATCGGATCGAATGGACGACCGACACCACGGAAGTCATTGCCGCCATCATCGCCATAACCAGACGCGAGTGGCTGGCGCAAGGGCGCGATTTGCCTGCGGCCGGTGAGGCCGCGGCCGATCGACCCCGGCCCGCGCATCCATTGGTCAGATTTGCCTTTGATTCCAACCGCAGCAGTGCCTGGCGCGCGCGCGCCGATCGGCAAGAGAGGATACAAAGCGTGGAACGGTTTGCAGACTTGGATCGCACGCCGAGTGGCGCAGGCTAGAGACAGGCTAGAGATACTGCTGCCCCAGGAACCAGGCAACCGCTGCGATGAAGGCCGAGCAGGGAATGGTGAGTACCCAGGCCCAGACGATGTTGCCGGCCACGCCCCAGCGCACCGCATTGAAGCGCTTCACCGAGCCTACGCCGACGATGGCGCCGGTAATAGTGTGCGTGGTGGAGACCGGGATGCCCAGCCCGGTGGCGAGAAACAGGGTGATGGCGCCGCCGGTTTCGGCGCAGGCGCCGCCCACGGGTTTGAGCTTGGTGATCTTCTGTCCCATGGTCTTGACGATGCGCCAGCCGCCGAACATCGTGCCCAGCGCCATCGCCGTCTGACATACCATCACCACCCAGAAGGGCAGCGGATCCTTCGGCCCGGTAACCTGGGCGGCGATCAGCAGCATCCAGATGATGCCCATGGTTTTTTGTGCATCGTTGCCGCCGTGTCCAAGGCTGTAGAGCGAGGCCGAAACAAACTGCAGCCGGCGGAACCAGCGATCAACGCGGCGCGGCGACGTACGCGAAAACATCCACGATACGGCGATCATCAGCCCCGAGCCCAGAACCATGCCCAGCAGCGGCGAGAGCACGATGGCCGCCGTGGTCTTGAGGAATCCGGCCGCGATCAGCGAACTGACCCCGCCCTTGGCCACCGCCGCGCCCGCGAGTCCGCCGATCAGGGCGTGCGAGGAACTCGAGGGAATGCCGAAATACCAGGTGATGAGGTTCCAGGAGATCGCCCCGATGAGCGCGCCGAATACGACATAGTGATCGACGATCGCCGGATCGATGATGCCCTTGCCCACGGTGGCGGCGACCAGCAGGCCGAAGAACA
>CAKKSJ010000177.1:10599-15819 GCA_919902965.1 Burkholderiales bacterium | reverse complement strand
CGTGCTCTACACCATGTTCGGCTACATGAGCCCGCTCGACTTCTTCTGGCATCCGGGCACGAGTTTTTACCGCGTAGTCACTTCCAGCACGGTCGAAATGTCGAACGGAATCTATGGCATCTACGGCCAGATTGCATTGACCCTGATCGCCGCCTTTCTGCTGCTGGCTTCCGTCGCCAACGGCTTCGGCGCGCAGGGCGCGATGATCCGTGTCATGCAGAGGATTGCAGGCACGAACCGGCAGATGGTGCCGCAGGCGGCGGTGCTCGGGTCCTTGTCGATAGGTATGGTGAGCGGCAGCGGCTCGGCCAACGCGGTGGTGGTCGGCAGCATCACCATTCCGCTGATGAAGCGCTATGGCGTGCCCGGATATTTCGCCGCCGCGACCGAAACCGCGGCGTCGATGGGCGGCCTGATCATGCCGCCGATGATGGGGGTGGGCGCCTTCCTGATGTCGGAGTTCCTGGGCGTACCCTACTGGGACGTGGTGACCCGCGGCTTCGCCCTCGCGTTCATCTATTACTCGTCGCTGGCTTTTGCCGTCTATCTGATTTGTGTGCGCCTGTTGCCGCGCGACCCGATCGTGGCGCCCGGCGTATCGGCTTACGAGCAGATCAAGACCTCGATTTTCTTCCTCGGCGTGGTGTTTCTGATGGCGATGATGGGCGCGATCGGCATGGGCGAGCTGCTCGCTGCGCTGTATACCACGGCCTTCATGTTCGTGCTTCTGCTCCTCAACTTCCTCTACTTCAAGTTCCTGCTGAAAGACCCGGCGGCGGCGCAGGAGACTTTCCTCGGCAACGTGCGCTTGAGCATAGAGACCCACGCCGACATGACCTCCTATCTGACCTTGCTGCTGGCGACCCTGGGCATCATGATCGGCCTGTTCACCGTCACCGGCTTCATCAACCGCATGGGCGGCATGCTGCTCGAGCTCGGCTCGTGGAATATCATGGCCATGATCGGCATGTCTTTTATCTTCGGCTGGCTGGTCGGCATGGGCCTGCCGCCGACCGCGACCTACATCATCGGCGCGGTGGTGATCGTCGCGCCCATGGTCAAGCTCGGCGTCAATCCCTGGGTCGCGCATTTCTTCGTCTTCCTGCTGTCGGTGTGGGGCGAACTTTCGCCGCCGACTTCGCTCACGGCGGCCATCTCCGCGAAGATCGCCGAGGCCAATTTCATGAAAACCATGTGGGAGGCGCTGCGCATCTGCCTGCCGATCACGCTTATGACCTTTGCCATATTCTCGCGCTCCGAAATCGTGGTGCACCCCGGCTGGACGCAGATCGGCAGCACGCTGGTCGTGACCGTAGGCACTTTCGGGACCGCCCTCGCGATGTTCGGGCGGCTGATGGAGAATAAGGCCGGAGACTTCCTGTTGCGAACCGTGCTCATGGTCGTGGCCTTTGTTGCCTTGTTCCACCCGGACGATACGGTTTCGGCAATCACCGCCGCTTTCGTTCTGGTGGCGATTGTCTTCGGCGTCATGCGCCACAGGCGGATCGGGCCTAAGGAACTGCGGGCGCAGCCGGCGGGCTAGGCACGTGTGCTGCGCCGCCTTGCGCTTCGCCCGCGCTTTGCCGGACGCGGAACACCGGCTAGAACGCGACGCGCACAAGGTCGCGGCGCAAGCGTCGGCGCTCAGGCGAGGCCGTCGCCCACTGGCACGTCCTCCGGCTTGAGCTCTATCCCCGATGAACGCGCCTGCTGCAGCAGCAGGGTGGCGAAGTCCTGCTCGGTCAGGCCGCTGCCCATCATGCTCTGGATCAGGTCGCGCGTGACCGAAGCCAGAGGCAGCGGCACCCGGAACTTGCGCCCGGCGTCCAAGCCCAGATCGATGTCCTTGCGCAGCAGCGACGGCGTAAAGGTGACCTTGAAATCGAGCTTGACCAGGGCCGGCGTCTTGTAGCGCGAGAACACCGATCCCATCACGCTCTGGTTGATAAAATCGAGAAACGCATGGCGCGGCACGCCCGCCTTCTGCGCCAGGATGGTGATCTCGCACAGGGACTGGATCACCACGCCGAGGAACACGTTGTGGCAGATCTTGACGATGCGCGCGAGTTCGCCTTCGCCGACGTAGCTCGCCGAAGGCGCGATCAATTGCAGCAGCGGCGACACTTCGTCGAACACCGCCCGGGGTCCGGAACAAACGAAGGAGAGCTTGCCCGCCTTGATCACTTTGGCGTTGCCCGATACCGGCGCGGCCAGGAGTTGCGTGCCGTGCGCCGCCAGGATTTCGCGCAGTTCGGCCGAGCCTTCGAGCGAGATCGACGAGCACTCGATGAGAATGCGCGGCGCGTTGCGCTTGCCCACCTTGCCCGCCTTGGCCGCCGTTTTCGCTTGCGACAGCAGCCCGCCTCTGCCGGCGATGACTTGTTTCACGTCAGCATAAGTGGAGACCATGCAGAACACCACGTCGCAGCCGGCAAGCTCGCCTACTTTGGTCGCGATTCTCGCGCCGTATTTCGCCAGCGGCTCGGCCTTGGCGCGCGTGCGGTTATACACCGTCAGCGCGCAGCCCGCCTTGGCCAGGCGCAGCGCCATTTCATAGCCCATGCGGCCGGCGCCGATCCAGCCGATTTGCAGCGCTGTCGTCTTCAACACCGGCCTGCTCATAGCGATTTCCCGAAACTGCCGCGATAGGGATTGGCGATCGGCAACTCCTCTGCCGGGTACAGCGAAATAATCTGCGGACCTTTGGGCGTCAGAATCACTTCCTCCTCGATGCGCGCCGCCGAAACGCCGTCGCTCGCCGGGCAGTAAGTTTCCACCGCGAACACCATGCCGACCTTGAGCTCGATCGGCTCCTTGAACGAAGTCAGGCGCGAGATCAGCGGCCGCTCGTGCAATCCCAGGCCGAGTCCATGGCAGAAATTGAGGCCGAAGGCGTCCATCTCGCTGGAGAAACCGGCCTGCTCCGCCTTCGGCAGCGCGGCGGCGATGCGGTCGCTGCCGACGCCGGGCCGCAGCAGGTCGATCGCAACATCCATCCACTCGCGCGCCTTCTTGTACGCAGTGCGCTGCGACGGCGTGGCGCGTCCGACGTTGAAGGTGCGGTAATAGCAAGTGCGGTAACCCATGAACGACTGGATGATGTCGAAAAACGCCTGGTCGCCCGGACGGATCAGCCGGTCGGTGAAATTATGCGGGTGCGGCGAGCAGCGCTCGCCCGCGATCGCATTGATTGCCTCGACACAATCGGAGCCCATTTCGTACAAGCGCTTGGTGGCGAGCGCGACGATGTCCGACTCGCGCACACCGGGCTTAAGCGCTTCGGCGATGTCCTGGTAGACGCCGTCCACCATCGCCGAGGCCATGTTGAGCAGGGTCAACTCGTCGATGTTCTTCACCTCGCGCGCAGCGAGCATGGTCTGCTGCCCGTCGCGCACCTCGATGCCGGCGCGCTGCAGCTCGAAAATCATCGGCAGCTCGACCATGTCCACGCCCAGCGGCATATCGCCCACGCCCTCGGCATCCAGAATCGACTTGATCTCGCGCGCCGCGTTGCGAAACAAGCTGATATCGGCGCCGGTGGCGCCGCGCAGACCCAGCATGCCGGCGCGGCAATGATCGTGATGCAGCCAGGGCGCATGCAGCTTGTGATGCCGGGCAGCGGAGCCGAAATCCCAGATATAGGGGTCACCGTTGCCGCTCAGGAGCGAATAGCGCGTGAGCTTGTCGCGCGCCCATTCGCCGATCACCGTGCTGGTGGTGTAGCGGATATTGTGCTGATCGAAGGACAACAATGCCCCCAGCCCGGAATTCGCCAGGGCCGCGCGCGTTCGTGCCAGACGATAGTCGTGCAGGCGACGGAAATTGATGCGCTCCTCAAAATCGACTTGGGTATGGCCCGGCGCCCCGATCGGACGGTTCCAGTTGAAATGCGGATCGACGTCGTCGGGTTTGATGATCTTCGGTTGTTTGGCTTTTTTCTGCGCCATGCTTGCTTCCTTTCAGTCTGATTTCCCCGGCCGCACTTCGCCGCGCCGGCGTCTGTGGCTAACGGGACCGGCAGCCAATGCAATTGCCCTCGCCCGAAGCGCACTCGGCGTAACGGAAACCGGCGCCCTCGCGTAGGCTGGTCGAGGTATGTGCGCCGCCGGTCACCCACATGGGCACGCCGTCAGGGCTGACTGCATTTTCATTGGGGAGATTCATTCGAGTGACCTCTAGAAGCGGATGGCTCCAGTGGCGAAACATCGGACTTGCCGGTACCTGAGGGAGCCACTGGAAATCGGGTATTTGTGTCTAAAATCATACCACGGCGGGACGGCCCGAAATTTCACATAACGGTATAGAATTCTGTAATTCGATATTCGCGTCATTTCCATGGCTCAGGCCGAATCCAAGAATTCAATTCAGGTTATCGAGCGCATGACGCGCTTGCTGGACGCGCTGGCCGACTCCTCCGCGCCGGCCAGCCTCAAGCATCTTGCGCAATCCGCCGGACTGCATCCCTCCACGGCGCACCGCATTCTCTCCGCCATGGTGAACGGCGGAATGGTCGAGCGCGCCGAACCGGGCAGCTATCGACTGGGCATGCGCCTGATCGAACTCGGCAATCTGGTGAAATCGAGGCTGGGCGTGCGCGAACTCGCGCTGCCGCACATGCGCGACTTGCATGCTGCCGTCGGCGAAGCGGTCAATCTGTCGGTGCGACGCGAGGACGAAATCGTATATATCGAACGCAGCTCCAGCGGTCGCTCGATGATGCGCGTGGTCAATGTGATCGGCGGGCGCGCGCCCCTGCACATTACCGCAGCCGGAAAACTGTTCCTTCTGGAAGACGGCACAGCCGGTCTGCGCGAATATGCCCGGCGCACCGGGCTGCCCAGCCATACGCGCAACAGCCTGAGCAGTCTTGAGGCACTGGAAAAAGACCTGGACAAAGTGCGCCGGCAAGGCTATGCCCTTGATCATGAAGAAGCCGAACTGGGCGTGCGTTGCATCGGCGCGGGCATACGTGACGATGACGGGGCCCTGGTCGCCGGCCTGTCGGTGTCGGCGCCGGCGGAGCGCATGAAACCGGTCTGGTCAGCCTTGGTGAAACAAACCGCGGACGATATTTCGCACGGCCTCGGTTATCGCTCTTCGATCTAGACTCATCGAACCGATAATAAAAGTCATTTTATTAGCGGCCGACGCAGGGGAGCACGAGGGGAGTCGCCCCAACGGTCTCGATCCCGCTTGACGGGAAAGTCCCCGCAGGGGATA
>CAKKSJ010000177.1:0-10499 GCA_919902965.1 Burkholderiales bacterium | reverse complement strand
TCGATCCCGCTTGACGGGAAAGTCCCCGCAGGGGATATCCCCTCGTTTTGTTACTCTTGGCAGGCTGTCGAAACAGTATTTCGGAAAGCCTCCGGCGTCGCGTTTTTCGACAAGGGCATTTCTGCTTCCCTGCGTGAGGTTTCATTAAGCCGGGCCGACTGGTAGAGTAAGGCCATGAGATTGTCTCTGCGCTTTGTCCTGCCACTGATGCTGGTGCTCGCGGCGATCGCCTACGCCGTCGCCCCGATGGTCGACCGGCTGACCCTGACCTGGTTCGTGCGCGATCTCGACAGTCGCGCGTCCTTGGTCGCCAACACCGTGCAGGAACCACTGCAAGAACTGCTGACGGCTGGCAGGAGGGTCAAGATCCTGGAATTCTTCAACCGAATTACACGCGACGAGCGGCTGTTTGCCGTCGGCTACTGCGCTGCGCCGACCGCAAAAGCGCTGGCAACGCGCTCGCTTCCGCCTGAGATCCAATGCGCCGAACTCGCTCGCTGGGAAGGACCAAACAATCACTTGCTGCCAAGCAATCAGGGGCCCTTGCATGTGACGGTACTGCCGATAGCCGGCGAGGCGGCGAGCCCCGGCCGCCTGGTGCTGGTGCAAGACATGAGTTTCATCACCCGCCGCAGCGAGGAAACCAAGCGCTACGTGTTCTATCTGTTCATGGGGCTGGCTGCGGTGGTGTCGCTGATCACCGTCGTCGTCGCCCAACTCTCCTGGCGCGGCTGGGTCGCCGGCATGCGCTCGCTGCTGCGCGGCGAAGGCCTGCTGCGGCGTCCGGGGTCGAGCGCAGCGCCCACCCTGCCCGGGTTCAAACCCATCGCGCGCGATCTGCAGCGCCTGATTCGCGACCTCGAGTCCGATGCGCACGCCCGCGACGAAGCGCAGATCGCCTGGTCGCCGGAGTCATTGCGCGCCATACTGCGCAGCGAACTGCGCGGCGAGGACGTGCTCGTGGTCTCCAACCGCGAGCCCTACATCCACCAGCGCCGCGGCGATCGCATCGAGGTGCAGCGACCGGCCAGCGGCGTGGTCACCGCGCTCGAGCCGATCATGCGCGCCTGCTCGGGCACCTGGATCGCCCATGGCAGCGGCTCGGCCGACCGCGAGGTGGTGGACAGGCATGACCGCGTCGCAGTGCCGCCGGAGAATCCCGCCTATAACATCCGCCGCGTCTGGCTGACACCGGAAGAGGAAGCCGGCTATTACTTCGGCTTCGCCAACGAGGGACTGTGGCCGCTGTGCCACATCGCCCATGTGCGCCCGACTTTCCGCTCGGGCGACTGGGCTTATTACGTCGCGGTCAACCGCAAGTTCGCCCGTGCCGTCGTCGATGAGTCCAAGACCAAGGACCCCATCGTTCTGGTGCAGGACTACCACTTCGCGTTGCTGCCGAACATGATCCACGAGGAACTGCCGAATGCGACGGTGATTACATTCTGGCACATACCCTGGCCCAATCCCGAATCCTTCGCCATCTGTCCCTGGCGCGACGAAGTACTGGAGGGCATGCTCGGCAGCAGCATCCTCGGCTTCCACACCCAGTCCCACTGCAACAATTTCGTCGATACCGTGGATCGTTTTCTCGAGGCGCGCGTCGACCGTGCGGCCTTCACTGTTTCCCTGGGCGGCAAACTCACCGCGGTGCGCCGCTATCCGATTTCCATCGCCTGGCCCCCCAACCCGGAAATTGTGCAGACCAGCGTAGCGGACTGCCGCAGCAGCATGCGGCAGCTGAACGATCTCCCGCCCGATCATAAAGTCGGCGTCGGCGTCGATCGCCTCGACTATACCAAGGGCATCTTGGAACGCTTCAGCGCCATCGAGCGCCTGCTGGAGCTAAAACCGGAGTGGGTCGGCCGCTTTAGCTTTATCCAGGTCGCCGCACCGACGCGCACGGGCATCGAGGAATACGAGCATCATGAGGCGCAGGTGCGCGCCATGGCGACGCGCATCAACGCCCGCTACACGCGCCGCGGGCCGCCGCCCATCCTGCTCAAGATCGAGCACCACGACCCGCGCGAAGTCTACGAATATTTCCGTGCCGCCGACCTCTGTTTCGTGAGCAGCCTGCACGACGGCATGAACCTTGTGGCCAAGGAATTTGTCGCGGCGCGCGACGATGAACGCGGCGTCCTGATCCTGTCCCAGTTTACCGGCGCAGCGCGGGAATTGCCCGAGGCGCTGATCGTCAATCCCTACGATGCCGACCAGTGCGCCGCCGCCCTGCACCTCGCGCTGACCATGCCTGCGGAGCAGCAGCGCGACCGCATGCGCCTGATGCGCGGCCTGGTGGCCGAGTACAACGTATTCCGCTGGGCCGGCCGCATGCTGCTCGATGCAGCCGCCATGCGCCGTCGCAGCCGCCTGATCGAAAAGACGGCGCGCACTGACACGTGAGCAAATCGCGCGCCGGTTTCCCACCGGCACCCCAACTCGAGTGGGCTTATTTCCTTGATATCGACGGAACCCTGATCGACATCGCCGACACGCCGGAAGCGGTCCACATCGACATGGCGCTGCTCGGGCTGATCGCAGGCCTGCAGCAGGCGAGCGGCGGCGCGGTGGCGCTGGTCAGCGGGCGTGCGCTGGCGTTCCTGGAGCAGCGCCTCGGCAAATTGCATCTGCCCATGGCCGGGCAGCACGGACTGGAACGCCGCGATGCCGCGGGGCGATTGTGGACCCACGCTGCGCCGCCCGCAGCCAAGTCTGCGATCAAGGCGGAACTCGCGCCGATACTTGCGCGCCATCCCGGCCTGCTGCTGGAGGACAAAGGGCTGACGCTGGCGCTGCATTACCGGCGCGCGCCGCAACTGGCATCCTACGCGCATCGCCTCATGGCGCGGCTGGCAGCCGCCGCCCATGCCGGGCTCGAGGTGCAGCGCGGCAGGCGCGTGGCGGAAATCAAGCCTGCCGGCATGGACAAGGGCGCGGCGATAGCCGATTATCTGAAGGAGCCGCCGTTTGCAGGCCGGCGCCCGGTGTTCATCGGCGATGACCGCAACGACGAACACGGCTTCGCCGCGGTGAACAAACAGGGCGGCATTTCAATTAAAGTAGGCAAGGGCACGAGCTGCGCGCGCTACCGCCTGCCCGACGTGGCTGCGGTGAGGCGCTGGCTCGAAAATGTATTGACGAAAAGGAAACCTTCATGAAAAAGAAAACCCCCGAACAACTGCGCAGCCACCGCTGGTACGGCGCCCGCGACCTGCGCGCCTTCGGCCACCGCTCGCGCAGCGCGCAAATGGGCTACGACCGCAGCGACTATGCCGGCAAACCGGTGATCGCCATTGTCAACACCTGGAGCGACATCAATCCCTGCCATACCCATTTCAAGCAGCGCGTCGAGGAAGTGAAGCGCGGCGTGTGGCAGGCGGGCGGTTTCCCGGTGGAAATGCCGGCGATGTCCCTGTCCGAACCGTTCCAGAAACCGACCACCATGATGTACCGCAACTTCCTCGCCATGGAAACCGAGGAGTTGCTGCGCTCGTATCCGGCGGATGGCGCGGTGCTGATGGGCGGCTGCGACAAGACCACGCCGGCGCTGATCATGGGTGCGATCAGCATGAACCTGCCGGCGATTTTCATGCCGGCCGGTCCGATGTTGCGCGGCAACTGGGGCGGGGCCACGCTCGGCTCGGGCTCCGATGCCTGGAAATACTGGGCCGAACTGCGCGCCGGCAATATCACGGAAAAGGACTGGCAGGAAATCGAACAGGGCATCGCGCGCTCGCCCGGTCATTGCATGACCATGGGCACGGCCTCGACCATGACCAGCGCCGCCGAGGCGATGGGTTTCACGCTGCCGGGCGCGGCCTCCATTCCGGCGCCCGACTCGCGCCACGCCGCGATGGCCACGCTCACCGGAAAACGCGCCGTCGATATGGTGTGGGAAGATCTCAAGCCGCGCGATATTCTCGACGCCGACGCGATTCATAACGCCGTCACCGCGGTGCTCGCCATCGGCGGTTCGACCAATGCCATCGTGCACCTGATCGCGCTCGCGCGCCGCGCCGGGGTGATGCTCGACCTGGATCTGTTCGATGCGCTGGCGCGCAAAACGCCGCTGCTCGCCAACATCCGTCCCTCGGGAAAATACCTGATGGAGGATTTCTACTACGGCGGCGGCTTGCGTGCGGTGCTGAAAAATCTCGGCGGCCTGATCAAGGCCGATGCGAAAACCGTCAATGGCAGGAGCATGGGCGAGAATATCGCCGATGCGAAAGTATTCGATGAGGACATCATCCGCTCAGTCGACAAGGCGCTGGTCAAGTCCGACAGCCTGGCGGTGCTGCGCGGCAACCTTGCGCCCGACGGCGCGGTGATCAAGCCGCCCGCGGCCGAAACGCGACTGCATCGGCACACCGGCAAGGCGGTGGTGTTCGCCGACTACAACGACATGGCGGCGCGCATCGACGATCCGGACCTGGCCATCGACAAGGATTCGGTGATCGTGCTCAAACACGCCGGGCCGCTGGGCGGCCCGGGCATGCCCGAGTGGGGACAGCTGCCGATTCCGCAGAAGCTGCTGAAGGAGGGCGTGCGCGACATGGTGCGTATTTCCGACGCGCGCATGAGCGGCACCTCCTACGGCGCCTGCGTACTACATGTGGCGCCCGAGTCCTGGATCGGCGGGCCGCTGGCCATCGTCCAGGACGGCGACGAAATCGAGCTCGACGTGCCCGGCCGCAGGCTGAACCTTAAGATCGGCGACGGCGAATTCGCTCAGCGCCTGGCCGCGTGGAAAGCGCCTGCGCCGCGCTACGAGCGCGGCTATGGCGCGGCATTCTCGCAGCACATCACCCAGGCGAACGAAGGCTGCGATTTCGATTTCCTCGAGGCCGGCGCGCAGACGCCGGATCCGGAAATACACTAGGGTCTGAAACCCGCGATCGGCCGGATGGGCGAAAGCCGCCGCAATTAACTTTCGCCCGCTTCGGCGCTTGCATACAGCACCGTCTCTTCGCCGTGGATGGTGTAATGATCCAGATAGAAGCGGTAGCCAAGCGCCAGCATCGACAGATAGCGAATAATCGAAAAATAGTCTTCCGGCCGGTGGTAAATCGAAATCGCCAGCCGCGGGCGCCAGCGCCGCAGCGACGCTTCCGCCCCGCACAGCGCGTCCAGCTCGGAGCCTTCGACATCCATTTTGATGAAATCCACGCGCGCCACGACACCTTCCTCGACCAGGGAATCGATGCGCCGCACCGGATATTTGTCGAAATCGAGGTGCGCTGCGGGATTGACGCCGATGTCCTCGGCCGGCGTCATGCCGATGTTTCGATCGACCGCAGACACGCCGCAGGACAGGAGCGTGATGCGGCTGGCAAGCGCGGGGTTCATGTCGAGATTCCGGCGCATGATGCGGCAGTGCGTCGGCACCATGTCAAAGGCATACACGCGCCCGTCTGCGCCCGCCGTGGACGCGAACGCCAGCGCCGTGTCGCCAAAACAGGCGCCGGCGTCTATCAGATAATCGCCCGGGCGCGGTTTGATTGCGACGCCGCCGCGCTCGAAGTAGTACTGCCCGATCAGAAAGGACATCGCCACGTTCATGGCCCAGCCGTCCATCCGGATGCGCCCGCCCTCGAAAGGCAGTTCAAAACTGCCGAGCTGGCCGAGAACTCCTTTTTCCCCGGTGTTTCCGAGCTGAAACGATTTTGCCTGCTCCCGCAAACGCCAATGCTCGACGGGCGCCTCCAGCACTTTCACGTGATGATGGCTTAGCAGGCGGAAAAGGATCAGCCGGTCCAGCAGGTCTTTAGAGTCGGTGTCCGCAAGCCGGCTGCGCGCTTCGAACAGATCGACAAAATTGAAGAAAAAGAATTTCAGGTACTTGACCGGGGATCCGATCTGAAAAACCCCCGCATCCTGCCCGGCAAAGCGCTCGGCGTCGAAGTTGTCGCTCTCATGCCGGTGCATGCACTGATAAAAGCGTTCGAGAATACTGTCGCGCCAGTCCTCCGCGGCTTCATTGCGTCCGCCCTCTGGAATTGCCTCGCCCGGCGCGGCTTGTAACGCAGCCGGGGGCGGCGCCGCGGCAGACGATTTTCCCCTGCCGCTCTTCGAGAAAATATTCGCGAGGGCTTTCTTCAGCATCGCCAATACTGTCAGGCGAGGTGCTGCTTGAAATGCGCGATGGTACGTTCCCAGGATAATTTCGCAGCAGCCTCGTTGTAGCGCGGCGTCGAGTTGTTGTGAAAACCGTGCTGCGTTCCCGCATAGACGTGCACTTGATAGGGCACGCCGGCGGCCTTGAGCGCCGACTCGAATGCGGGATAGGTGGCGTTGACACGCGCGTCGTTTTCCGCCAGATGGCATAGCAGCGGCGCCTTGATTTTCGCCACGCTTTCGGTGTCGGCGGCGACACCGTAGTAGGGGGCGCCGGCGTGCATGTCCTGCCCCAGCGCCGCGGCCAGGTAATTGACCACGCCGCCGCCATAGCAAAAGCCCGTAGCCCCCAGCTTGCCGGTGGACAGCTTGTGCGTCTTGAGAAATCGCGCGCTGTTCAGAAGGTCGATGCGCAGTTTGGCCTGATCGAGTCCCGTCTGCAGCCTGCGGCCGTCGTCGTCGTTGCCGGGATAGCCGCCGACCGGGTACAGCCCGTCCGGCGCGAGCGCGAGAAAACCTTCCACCGCGGCACGCCGCGCGACATCCTCGATGTAGGGGTTGAGCCCGCGGTTTTCATGCACCACCAGCACCGCCGGGAACGGCCCCTGCCCGGCCGGCTGCACCAGATAGCCGCGCATGCTTCCGGAGTTGCCTCCGGGCGAGGCATAGCTCACATAATTCGCCTTGATGCGCTGATCGGTAAAGGAGATGGTCTGCGCCTGGGCGTAGCGCGGCAGCAAGGCCTGCGCCATCAGCAGCCCGGACCCGCCCAGTACCGCAATCGACGCTGCGCGGCTCAGGAATTCGCGCCGGTCTATACGGCCGTGGCAGTACTCGTCATACAGATCGAATACACGCTGATCGATTTCCAGCTGGGTGATGCCTTGCGCCTCAGGGTGCTTCGAAAGCTGCTGTGCACTCATTGCTATCCTCCTCGCCGACTGTTCTGGGGGGGGAATATTACCGTACTTCGCGCGTGCTCTACACTGGCATTCGGCTACGCCCGGCGCTCAGCTTTTGGCCGCGCCGCTTACCCAGGCGGGAATGCGCACGCCGTCGATGCCGCCATGCCCGGCATGAGCGGCGCGATCGAAGGCCTCGAGCACGCGCGCCGCGGTAGGCAGCTCCACGCCCAGGCCTGTCGCCTCCTCCAGCATGGTGCGCAAGTCCTTGCGCATCGCGTCCAGATCGAAGGCCGCGGGCCCCGTGTCCTCACCTGCCAAGGCCTTGGCCACCGCAGCACCGCGGTTCTTCAGCACCGTGGCGGCGCCGGAAGTGTCGGAGAAAATTTCGACCAATCGCGCCGGATCGATACCGAGCGGCTTGGTCAGCGCGACCGCCTCGCCGAAGGCCTGCCAGAACACGATCAAAGGCAGGTTGATCGCAAGTTTCATTGCCGCGCCCGCGCCCGCCGGCCCTACATGCTCGATACGGCGGCACATCTGCTCGAGCAGCGGTCTGGCCCGATCGAGTGCCTGGCTGTCGGCGCCCACCAGGCCGAACAACTTGCCTTCCTTTGCCGGGCCCACGGTGCCGCCGACCGGACACTCGACCAGCTGCGCGTGCTTTTTCGCCACCCACTCGGCGAGCGCGCGCTCGGTCTCCGGACGCACCGTGCTCATTTCGATGAACAGCTTGCCCCTGACATCCCCCGCGAGCAGGCCGTCGGCACTGTAGTACACCGCGTCTATCGCCGCGGCGTTGGTGAGGATGGTGATGACCACGTCCGCCTTGGACGCAAGCGCCGTCGGCGTCGCTGCGGCCGCTGCGCCCGCCGCAACCGCAGCCTTGGTTTTTTCCGGCGTGCGATTCCAGACAGTGAGCGTATGCCCGAGGCCGATGAGCCTCGACGCGATGGCGTTGCCCATGCGCCCGGTGCCGGCGATGCCGATGTTCATGTTAATTTCTCATTCAAGATCGCAACTGTTAATTGTAGACTGACAAACGCTCGGTTCAGACCAGCGTTACCAGGTGTCTCGTCGCAGCGCCCTTCGCCGCGGAAAGCGCAATGCCGGAATCGAAGGTCACAAGGCGTCCACCGTACTTGAGTGCCAGCGCCAGCAGATAAGTGTCGGTGATTTGGCGTGCGCTGTGCACGCGGGTGCCGTCCACGATCTGCGCGTCGACGATGGAGGTGTCGTCGGGCCAGAACAGGTGGGCGGAATGACTCAGCGCGCCACGCAAGCGTTCGATGATTTGCACCACGGGTCGCGCGCCGGGGTACGCCGCCTGCGACATGATGCGGATGCACCCGTTCTGGGTGATCGGACAGGATGCCCAGCCATGTTTGATGTTGGCCTTCAACCAGGATAGGGCCGTGTCGTGGTGCGGGTGCGCCTGGTCGAGCAGCGCGATCAGAACATTAACGTCAAGCAGCGCACGCATCGGCCGGTATTCCCGATCCTAATACTCGCCGTCTTCGCGCAGCTTGTTGATCAGTTCGTTGCTGACGATCCGTCCCTCTTTGGGAAACGGCCGGAAGCCGTAAATCGCTTTCGGCTCACGCGTCGTCAATGCCTCCGCGCCAGCCAGCCCTTTGCGCGCCAATTCGGAAAGCACTTGCCCGGCCGTCTTCTTTTCGCGCCGCGCCAGATCTTTCGCCGCAAACAGTACGTCTTCTTCGATGTCAAGAGTGGTGCGCATGGAGTGATGCTAATGCATCACGCATCAGATGTCAATCCGGCTTGTCGTCTGCGTAGCGCAATCCGGTCGCATCCTCCAGGCAGCGCGATGATTCGGATCGGCCGTCCTAACCAGGTCAACGCAAGTGGGCCGCGGCCGATAAAATGGCGCCATGTCCGAAGCAATCGACGACGGCGCCATCCTGATCCACGGCGCGCGCCAGAACAACCTCAAGAACCTCAGTCTCGCCATCCCGCTGAACCAGCTGGTCGTGGTCACCGGCGTATCGGGCTCGGGAAAATCCTCACTGGTGTTCGACACCCTCTACGCCGAAGGCCAGCGGCGCTACGTCGAGACTTTCTCGCCCTATGCGCGCCAGTTCCTCGACCGCATGGACAAGCCGCAAGTGGACCGCATCGAGGGCATCCCGCCCGCGATCGCCATCGACCAGACCAATCCGGTGCGCACCTCGCGCTCGACCGTCGGCACCATGACGGAACTGAACGATCACCTGAAGCTTCTGTTCGCGCGCGCGGCCGGGCTCTACTGCCGCGGCTGCGGCACGCCGGTGGCGCGCGACACGCCGGAAAGCATTTACGCCGCGCGTGCACGCGCCGCCGGCGATCCGCGCCTGTTGATCAGCTTCCCGGTAACGGTGCCGAAGAATTTCACCGAAGCCGAGGTGCAGCAATTGCTCGAGAGCCAGGGCTATGCACGCATCCATGCGCGCCGCGCCGGCATGCTGGAAGTGGTGCAGGACCGGCTGCGCCTCGCCTCAGCCGAAAAGACCCGCGTGATCGAGGCGCTGGAGGCCGCGCTGAAAATCGGTCAGGGAAAAGTGAATGTGTATCTGAGCGGCGAAGAGGGCGCGCCCCTCACCCCGGCCCTCTCCCCGCAAGCGGGGAGAGGGAGCAGTGACGCATTGGTCTGGCGTTATTCCTCCGACCTGCACTGCGCCGAATGCGATATCCATTACGCCGATCCGGCGCCTTCGCTGTTCTCGTTCAACTCGCCCATCGGCGCCTGCGCCAGCTGCCGCGGCTTCGGGCGGGTCATCGGCATCGATTTCGGACTGATCGTGCCGGACGAAGCCAAGACGTTGCGCGAGGGCGCGGTGCGGCCCTGGCAGACGGCGAGTTTCTCCGAATGCCAGGACGACATGCTGAAGTATGCGAACAAGCGCGGCATCCCGCTGGATACGCCGTTTCGCAGTCTCAGCGCCGCGCAGCGCACATGGGTACTCGAGGGCGAGCCGGAGTGGAAGAACTGGCGCACGTCCTGGCCGGGCACCTGGTATGGCGTGCGCAAGTTCTTCGACTGGCTGGAAAGCAAGTCCTACAAAATGCACATCCGCGTGCTGCTGTCGAAGTATCGCGCCTACACGCCCTGCCCGGCTTGCGAAGGAGCGCGACTCAAACCGGACGCGCTGTTGTGGCGCCTAGGCACAAAACAGGATGCCGACAAGGTTTTCGGCGCCTACCGGCGGTTCAAGCCGCTCGGCGTCAACTGGAGCGATGCACAACTCAGCGCCGCGCCCGGGCTGACGCTGCATGACCTGATGCTGTTGCCGATAGATCGCTGCCGTGCGTTCTTCGACAGCCTGCATCTGCCCGCACCCCTGGACGAAGCCACCGACCTGCTGCTCACCGAAATCCGCGCGCGCCTTTCCTACCTGTGCCAGGTGGGTCTCGCCTATCTCACGCTGGACCGCCAGTCGCGCACGCTCTCCGGCGGCGAAGTGCAGCGCATCAACCTCACCA
>CAKKSJ010000176.1 GCA_919902965.1 Burkholderiales bacterium | reverse complement strand
GGCCGCAGGTCGAGCCGGCGTTCTGGTCGGTAGTGCTGTTTCGCTGGGACATCAACGTGCGCGAATCCGCCGTGCTCGGCCTGGTCGGTGCCGGCGGCATCGGCATGGCGCTGGACACCGCGATGAATCTGTTCCAGTGGGACCGGGTGGCGATGGTGCTGTTCGCCATATTTGCGGTGGTGATCGCCGCCGAAATCGTGGTCACTTATATCCGCAAGCGCGTGATCTGAGGCCGCTGTCGTGCGTAGCCGCACGGGGAACGCCGCGCGTGGCCGGACCGGCCTCCGTAACGGCCGGTTTGGAGAGCCCCCGAACCACGAGCGATTTAACATTAAATATCTGGTTTAACTTGTTGTGTTTATAATAAAAATGTTGTACCGTTATATGAGCGGCATAATATCGATGCGGATTGTGTGAACGGGAGGCTTGCGTGCAAAACTTTTTCTTTGTAACCCAGAACTTGTTGAGTCGGGAAGTTTCACGGTGCTCGGCATTGCTTTTCCTGGTGGCAGCGTTGGCCGCGCTCTCGGGATGCGGTTCGGGACAGGCGCTTCCCCAGGAATTCCCGGTAGCGGCGTCCACTTCCACAACCGGTCCCGCAGTGGCGACGGTGCAGCTGCTGGTAAGCAGTCCAAATATGCCTTCTTCCGGCGCAACCACGGTCGACGTGACCGCCATCGTGCTCAGCGCGACCAAGCAGGCCATCAGCGGCAAGACCGTGACATTTTCGACCGGTACCGATGCCACCGCGTTCGTGAACAACATCAGCGCCAGCGGCGTATCCGATTCGAATGGTTTGGTCACGGCCAAGCTCAATATCGGCAGCAACAAATCCAACCGCACGATTACGGTTAGCGCCACGGCCGACTCCGCTGTCGGGAGCAACAGCGTCGATGTCACCGGCACGACGGTCACCATCAGCGGCAACGGTTCCATAGCGTCCGGCGCCAAGACGACGCTTACCTTCAGCGTCAAGGACTCGGCCGGGACAGCGCTGCCCGGCATCACGGTGAACGTCACCTCGCTGAGCGGGAACACGATTACGCCCGCCAGCGGCACCACCGGCAACTCAGGCCAATTGACAGCGGACGTCGTCGGCGTCGTCGCGGGCACCGATACGATCACCGCCACCCTGGCCAATGTGAACGCGGCTCCGATCCTTACGAACGCGACTCTGACCCTTACCGTCAGCAGCTCCAACTTCGCGTTCACGGCACCACCACCGCTGCCGGCAGCACCAACAGAAATACCCCTGGGTAGCGCACAGACCGTGACGGTCAACTGGACTGATACTGTGACGACGCCGGTTGGTCCAGTGAGTTTTTCGACCAGCCGCGGCACCGTTTCCGCCAGCACCGCGCCTCTGGTCGCGGGCAGTTCCAGCGTAACGGTCTCATCCACGACCGCGGGACCGGCCATCATCACCGCCTCCGGACCGAGCGGCACGCCTGCCGCAACCATCGACGTGGTATTCGTCGCCACCAGCGCCAGCAGCGTCACGGCGCAGGCGGTCCCCGGCACGGTCCAGGTCACCACCGGATCGACCTCCCAGACCAGCAATAGCTCGACCATTTCGGCGCTAGTGCGCGACGCAGCCAATAACCTGGTCAAGAATGCGAGCGTGAGCTTTACCATTACCTCCGATCCGAGCGGGGGTCGGCTTACTTCGTCGACGGGCACCACCGATGTTTCCGGGGTCGCTTCGGTGACCTACATCGCAGGTAGCACCAGCAGCGGGCAATCCGGCACCGGGGTGTCGATCACCGCTACCGTGGACAAGGTCGGTACTACCGCGATCGCGCCGGTAAGCGGCACTACGAGTTTGATTGTCAGCGGGCAATCGCTACTGGTGCGGCTGGGCACGGATAATTCGGTCGTGTCGAACAAGCCCGCTGCCACGACTTATTCCAAGACCTATTCCGCCTTCGTTACCGACTCGGCGGGAAATCCGGTCGTCGGTACCACGGTACGCTTTGCTTTGCGCCCCGGCCGCTTTCAGAAGGGTTACTACATAGCGCCCACGCCATTTACAAGCTGGGTAAAAGCTGCAACGCCCACTGTATGTGCCAACGAAGACACCAATTTCAACGGCATTGTCGATTTTGCGGCTGAAGACACCAATGCGAATGGTCAGCTCGATCCCGGGGGCTCCGCCGTCGTGAATGCCAGCGCTGTTACTGATGCAAGCGGCGCCGCTCAGGCAGTGCTCACCTACAACCAAGATCATGCATCTTGGGCCGAGGTGATACTCGAGGCGCGTACCGGGGTCGTAGGCAACGATCCGCCTGCGGTGGCAACCTTCTACCTTCCCGGTGCGGCGGCTGACTACAATACCGCCAGCATTGCGCCGCCAGGGCAGATTAGCCCGTTTGGTGCAGGTATCGCGCCCAATAACGTTTGCAGCAATACGAATTGAGGACGGTCTGAGTAAGAGCTGGTTGTGATCGCGTCACGGACTCAATCAGAGCTTCCGCTGCAAAACAGCGCGCCCCGGCTTGGCAGCGTGGGGCGCGTTTCCTGCCACGACCGATAGCATCTGCCGCCGGCGCGGCAGATAGCGCCTTGCCGCAACTAGCGCGGCAGGTCGGAACTCCCCATCAGGTACTCGTCCACCGCGCGGGCGCACTGCCGCCCTTCGCGTATCGCCCACACCACCAGCGACTGGCCGCGACGCATGTCTCCGGCGGCAAACACCTTTGGATTCGAGGTCTGGTAGCAGCGCGCGCCATCGGTCATCGCCCTGACGTTGCTGCGCGTATCCTGATCCAGCGCGAGTTCCTCGATCAAGCCGTTTTGCGTCGGCCCGAGAAAACCCATGGCGAGCAGCACCAGATCCGCCTTGAGCTCGAACTCCGACCCCGGGACCTCGGCCATTTTGCCGTCTTTCCACTCGACGCGCGCCGCCACCAGTTTTTTCACCTCGCCGTTCACCCCCTCCAGGCGTTTGGTCGCCACGGACCAGTCGCGCTCGCAGCCTTCCTCGTGCGAGCTGGAGGTACGCAGCTTGATCGGCCAGTCAGGCCAGACCAGCGGCTTGTTCTCCTGTTCCGGCGGCTGCGGCAGCAGCTCGAACTGCGTTACCGAGGCTGCGCCCTGCCGATTGGAGGTGCCGACGCAATCCGAGCCGGTGTCACCACCGCCGATGACCACCACATGCTTGCCGGTCGCCATGATCTGCCCGGAGACCTTGTCCCCAGCCACCACCTTGTTCTGTTGCGGCAGGAATTCCATGGCAAAATGCACGCCGTTCAACTCGCGGCCGGGAACCGGCAGGTCGCGCGGACGCTCCGCACCGCCTGAGACGACCACGGCGTCGAATTCCCGCAGGAGTTTCTCTGCCGGCAGCGCGTTCGCGCCCTTGCCGCCCACGGCCTGGCTCACCCTGAATTCCACGCCCTCGGCGCGCATCTGTTCCATGCGCCGGTCGATCAAATGCTTTTCCAGTTTGAAATCCGGGATGCCGTAGCGCAGCAGGCCGCCGATGCGGTCGTTTTTTTCGTATAGCACCACAGCGTGTCCCGCGCGCGCCAGCTGCTGCGCGCAGGCCATACCTGCAGGACCTGAACCGACCACTGCCACCTTCTTGCCGCTTTTGCACGCAGGCGGCAGCGGCAGCACCCAGCCCATCTCCCAGCCCTTGTCGATAATGGCATGTTCGATCGACTTGATGCCCACCGGGTCGTTATTGATATTGAGCGTGCAGGCCGCCTCGCACGGCGCGGGGCAGACGCGGCCGGTAAACTCGGGAAAATTATTGGTCGAATGCAGCGTCTCCAGCGCTTCGCGCCAGTTCTGCTTGTAGATCAGGTCGTTCCAGTCCGGAATGATGTTGTTGACCGGGCAACCGCTCATGCAGAAAGGCGTGCCGCAGTCCATGCAACGCGCGCCCTGCACCGCGGCTTCCTGATCGGACAAGTGCTGCACGAACTCGCGGTAATGCTTCTTGCGCGACTCGGGAGCTTCGCTCGCCTCGCGTAAGCGCTGAAATTCCATGAACCCGGTGATCTTGCCCATTCAATTCAACCTTTAGATCGAAATTCTTTTGTCGAAGCGAACGCAGGCGGCGCGAGGAAAGGCAAGAAATGCGTCTCTGCGTCCTGCCGGTCCGTCCGCCGCGTTGCGCGCTTTACGCCGCCATCCTGCCAGCCTTGGCGGCGAGATCGCCGAGCGCGCGCCGGTACTCATGCGGGAAAATCTTGACGAACTTGCCACGATAACGGGCCCATGCTTCGAGCACTTTTTTCGCCTGCAGGCTGCGGGTGTATTTGGCGTGTTTTTCCAACAGATACCTGAGCACGGCTTCGTCGGCCTGTCCCATATGCCACAGCCCGCGCGCGAGTTTGCCCTCCTGCTCCGCTTCGGCCAGCAGCGGTTCCAGCTGCACCATGGACGCGTTGCAGCGCTGCGCAAATGTTCCGTCCTCGTCGAGGACGTAAGCGATGCCGCCGGACATGCCTGCGGCGAAATTGCGCCCGGTCATCCCGAGAACCACGACCGTGCCGCCGGTCATGTATTCGCAGCCATGATCGCCCGTGCCCTCGACCACCGCGCTCGCACCGGAGTTGCGCACCGCAAAACGCTCGCCGGCGACGCCGCGGAAATATGCCTCGCCCGCAATCGCGCCGTACAACACCGTGTTGCCGACGATAATGTTCTGCGATGGCTTGCCGCGGAATTTTATCGACGGCTGCACCACGATGCGCCCGCCCGACAGACCTTTTCCGCAGTAGTCGTTGGTATCGCCGATCAGGTCGAGCGTGATTCCTCTTGCCAGAAATGCGCCGAAGCTCTGCCCGGCGCTGCCTGCGAATTTGATGCGTATGCTGTCCTCGGGGAGGCCGGCATGGCCGTGGCGCCGCGCGACTTCCCAGGACAACATGGTGCCGACCGTGCGGTTGATGTTGCGTATCGGCATGTCTATC
>CAKKSJ010000175.1 GCA_919902965.1 Burkholderiales bacterium | reverse complement strand
GCACCTTGCGCCACTTGATCGGGCCGCCGGTGGCGCCTTTGACGCCGGCGCCATACTGCAGCGCGAACGGTCCGCTGGCATGCTTGCCGTTGTTCGTTCTGACGGTGACGATGCCATTCAACTTGACCACCAATTCCGTGCCGGTGGCGCGGATCTCGTAGGTGTTCCAGCCGCCGCCGGCTTTATGCAGGATAGGCGTCGGCACTGCGGCGTAGTTCACGATCGCGCCCGTGGCATAAGTCGGGTCCGGGCGTATGTCCCAGATGTTCACTTCGTAGGCATTGCCGGCGCCGACCTTTTTTGGATCGGAAGCACGGAGGAAAATGCCGCTGTTGGTATCGGTGGCGGCCCAGAACTCGGCATAAATCGCGAAATCCTTGTAGGAATTCTTTGATACCAGATAGCCGCCCTTGCCCTTGTCGGCGACGATAGCGCCGCCTTCGGCGCGCCAGTTGGCATCGCCGATGCGGTTCCAGTTCTCCAGTCCCTTGTCGCCGTCGAGCAAGGTGGCCCACTCCGAACTGTACGGATAGCTCGCGCAGCCAAAAGCAGTCAACGCGACCAGCAGCAGCCCTGTGGCAATGGCAGATAAGCGTTTCATGGTGATCCCTTTTGTGTTGATGACGATTGAGTTGAAGCCCGCGTTGCGGACCCCGCACCACGCAACGGCGCCCATATCTTCTTTCGGTTCGGCCGGTGCGGTTTGACCTGCAAGCGCTCCCATCGCTTACGGCACAAAGTATGGAGCACCGTGTAACTGAACGTCAAGCCGCCGCTGCCGTCAATGCGTCGGCCGGACCGTGCCGATAGCAGAAGTGCAATGGGACTGAGCGCGGTCGTGCCGCGGCAAGGAAGGAAGCCGTCGAAACTGCCACCCCTGCTGCGCTTAGCGCGACCACGATTGCCGTGAGCGAAATGCGCGCCTAGCGCGACGTAGATTTGCGCCAATCACCAGTAGTGCATTGCGCCGCGATATAGATCGCCCAGATCGTTTTCGCTGACGTCGCGCGGCGCGTTGGTCAGCAGGCGCTGCTGCGCCCAGGCGCCTTTGGTAAGACCCGCGATATCCGCTTCGCCATAGCCGACGCCGCCCACGCCGTTGGGTATGCCGGTGGCTTTCATCATTTTTATCAACTGCGCGGCGATGATTTCTGCGGCATCCGCGTCGGCGGCGCCTTTGGTCTCTGCACCCAGGCAGGCCGCGCCGTGGATGTGGCGTTCGGGGCAGGCGCTCGCGGTAAAGCGGAACACCGAGGGCGCGTTGACGATCACGCTCATGCCGTGCGGCACCATCGGTTCCTCCTGCGGATAACCCTCGGGGCGGAAATCGCGCACCAGCCCCGCAACCGAGTAGGCCATGCCGTGGGGAACATGCACGCCGGAATTGCCGAAAGCGATGCCGGCGAGGGTGGCGGCGTACATCATTTGGTCGCGCGCTTCATGGTCGCCCGCGTCATTCACCGCGCGCTCGAGATAGTGGCCCAGGCGTTGCAGCGCCGCTACACAGCCGATGTCGCTCCAGGGATTGGCGCCCTGGCTCATCGGGCGCAGCGAAGGCTTTGCGGATGCCGAGCGGCGCGTGTAGGGCTTGGCGGTATAGGATTCGAGCGCATGCGAGAGCACGTCGAAGCCGCTGGCCGCGACTACGTTCTTGGGCAGCGTGTAGGTGGTGGCAGGGTCGATCAAGGCGAGCGCAGGTTTGAGGCGCTTGGAGGCAATGCCGGTTTTCACCTGCATGGCCAGCAGGTCGAAAATGGTGATGCCGGTGCACTCCGAGCCGGTGCCACAAGTGGTCGGGCAGGCGATATGCGGTTTCAGCGCCCCAGGCACCGGTTTGCCCGCGCCGATGGGGGCGTTGACATAGTCGAGAAAATCGGCCGGCCAGGTGGCGTAGAGATTGGCCGCCTTGCAGGTGTCGATGACCGAGCCGCCGCCCACGGAAACATAGCCGTCGAACTTGCCCTCGCTGGCGAACTTTGCCGCGGCAATAAACGACTGGTCGGTCGGTTCGACCTTGACCTCGTCGTAAATCACCAGGTCCAGACCCGCCGCCTTGAGTGCGTCGCGCACCTGCGCTACGTAAGGAAGGCTGGCCAGCCGCTTGTCGGTAAACAGCGCGACGCGGCTCATCCCCAGTGCCTTGGCGTGTTCGCCGGCCTCCTTGAGCACGCCATGGCCAAAAGTGATACTGGAGATGTCGACCGCGAAGACGCTTTCGCCGCCCTCAGTAGCGAGATAGTAGTTGTGGCAGCAGGACATGTGCGCTCCTATTTCGTTTCCGATTGTGCGCGACCTCCGCACAAATTCGATCGCGGTGTTTGCAGTGCAGCAGATTCTAAATCCTGCGAGCCAGTATCTAAACCGTCGATAGGCTTGTCAAGGCGCCGATTCCGAACATGTTTGACATTTCGCATTGACAGCGCAGATAGCGGGGCTTAGAGTGAATTCATCCGACCGGGAGAGCGCCACCGCATGGCGGTGGCCGCCGAAGGCGCAATACCCAGAAACTCTCAGGCAAAAGGACCGGTCGGGCGGAAGCGATGTTTCCGTTACTCTGGAGAGCAGCCGCCGTATGCGGGCGGCCACCGAAGGGGCGCGCAGCCGGGCGGGATCAGGCTGTAATCTCTCAGGTACAAGGACAGAGGGGTGATGTGGACCACGAGGTCTGCATTGCCCTTTTTTCATTGCTACCGGGGAAAACGTGCTAAAGACAACGCCACTCAATGCCGCCCACAGAGCGCTGGGCGCGCGCATGGTCGATTTCGGCGGCTGGGACATGCCGGTCAATTACGGTTCCCAGATCGAGGAACATCATGCGGTGCGACGCGACGCCGGGATGTTCGACGTTTCGCACATGCTCGCAATCGATGTACGCGGCACCGGCGCGCGCGATTTCCTGCGTCGCAGCCTCGCCAACAACGTGGACAGACTGCGCGCCCCGGGGCGTGCGCTCTATTCATGCATGCTCAACCACGCGGGCGGGGTCGTCGACGATCTGATCGTGTATTTCTTTGCCGACGAATTCTTCCGTCTGGTGGTGAATTCGGGCAGGGCGGCGGCCGACCTCGCCTGGCTGGAATCGCTCAGGGAGCGCCATGGCGCAGCGCCCGAACTCCTGCCGCGGCACGAACTTGCCATGATCGCGGTGCAAGGCCCGCGCGCACGCGAACGCGTGTGGCAGGCGTTGCCGAAAACGCATGCGCCCACGCAAGCGCTGCAATCCTTTTACGCTGTGCAGCTGGGTGAGCTGACGCTGGCGCGCACCGGCTATACCGGCGAAGACGGATTCGAACTCATGCTGCCGGCTGCGCGCGCGGAGCCCCTGTGGCAGCAACTCATAGGCTGCGGCGTGAAACCCTGCGGCCTGGGCGCGCGCGACACGCTGCGCCTGGAAGCCGGGATGAATCTATGGGGGCAGGACATGGACGAGCAGGTCTCGCCGCCGGACGCAGGACTCGCCTGGACGGTGGATCTGGCGAGCGAGCGCGAATTCGTCGGCAAGGCGGCGCTGCTCGCGCAGCCGCAGCGCTGGCGCCTGCTGGGACTGGTGCTCACCGAAGCGGGGGGCGTGCTGCGCAGCCACCAGAAAGTCGCCACGGCGCAGGGAGTAGGGGAGATCACCAGCGGCACGTTTTCGCCCACGCTGGAGCGCTCGATTGCGCTGGCACGCGTGCCGATGGAAGCCGAAACCGGCGCACTGGTGCAGGTATCGGTGCGGGGCAAGCAACTCGAGGCGAAGCTGGTGCAGCCGCCGTTCGTGCGCAAGGGAAGGATCCTGGTCAACTAATGAGGGAAAAAGAGAATATGAAAACGCCAGAACAACTGAAATACACCGAAACGCACGAATGGGTCGCCCGCGAAGCCGACGGCATGCTCGCCATCGGCATCACCGACCACGCCCAGGAGGTGCTGGGCGACATGGTGTTTCTGGAATTGCCGCAGATGGGCAAACACTATGCGCAAGGCGAAGCCTGCGCGGTGATCGAATCGGTGAAAGCCGCGTCCGACATCAACATGCCGGTGGCAGGCGTGGTGATCGCCGCCAACGACGATCTGGCGAAAACGCCGGAGCAGGTCAACGCCGACGCCTACGCTGCCTGGATGTTCAAAATCAAACCTGACAACGCGGGCGACCTCGACAGCCTCATGGACGCGGCCGCTTACGCCGGTCACGCGGCGAAATAGGAGAGCGCGATGTTGGATACAGTGACGCGCAGCATGAAAAAGCCGCAGGTATCGCCGGCGGATACGGAGCAGGACGACACGTTTGCACGGCGCCACATCGGTCCCGATGCCGCGGAGCAGGCCGTCATGCTGTCCGTGCTCGGCTATGCCAGGCTAGCGGACCTGATCGACGCCGTCGTTCCCGCCGGAATACGCAGCCAGTCCGCTCTGGATCTGCCGCCGGGCCGGAGCGAATCCGCTGCGCTGGCCGAACTCAGGAAGATAGCCGATCAAAACCGGATAGCGCGCAGTTTCATCGGGCAGGGCTACTACGACACACTCCTTCCCGCGGTGATCCAGCGCAATATTCTGGAGAGCCCTGCCTGGTATACGGCCTATACGCCCTACCAGCCGGAGATTTCGCAAGGCCGCCTGGAAGCGCTGATGAATTTCCAGACCATGGTGTGCGAGCTTACCGGCATGGCCATTGCCAACGCGTCCATGCTGGACGAGGCGACGGCCGCGGCAGAGGCGATGGCGCTGTGCCGGCGCAGCAGCAATGTAAAGAGCAATGTGTTCTTCGTCGCCGATTCGGTGTTGCCGCAGACCCTGGACGTGGTGCGCACCCGCGCCGAACCGCTGGGCCTGGAGGTGAAATGCGGGCCGGCGCAATCCGCGGCGGCCGCCGAGTGTTTCGGCGTGCTGCTGCAGTATCCGGCCGCCAACGGCGAGGTGGATGACTCTCGCGTCCTGGTGCAGGCGGTGCACGCGCGCGGCGGCCTGGTCGTGGTTGCGGCCGATCTGCTCGCGCTTACACTGCTCAGCCCTCCGGGTGAGTGGGGTGCGGATGTGGTGCTGGGTTCGGCCCAGCGTTTTGGCGTGCCCATGGGTTTCGGCGGTCCGCACGCGGCCTACTTCGCGGCGCGGGACGAATTGAAGCGCAATCTGCCCGGGCGTCTGGTGGGCCTGACGCGGGACAGGCTGGGCGAGCCGGTCTACCGCCTGGCATTGCAGACACGCGAACAGCATATACGCCGCGACAAGGCGACGAGCAATATCTGCACCGCGCAGGTGCTGCTCGCGGTGATTGCGGCCATGTATGCGGTCTATCACGGCCCGCGCGGACTGACCCGTATCGCGCAGCGCACCCACCGTCTTGCCTGCGTGCTCGCGGCAGGGCTGAAACAAATGGGCATCGCCATAGAGAACGCGTCCTGGTTCGACACGCTGACCCTGGTCACCGGGGCGCGCACGCAGGCGGTGCATGCCGCTGCTGCGGCGCGCGGCGCCAACCTGCGCCGCATCGATGCGGGCCGCGTCGGCGTATCGCTGGACGAAACCAGCTCCGGCACCGAGGTGAGGTTGCTGTGGCAGATTTTCGCGCCTGCCGGTGTTGCGGCGCCCGATTTCGACGCAATCCAGGGCGAAGTGGGCGATGCCTACCCGCTCGCGCTAAAACGCAGCAGTGGTTTTCTCGCGCACCCTGTATTCAACGCGCACCACTCGGAAACCGCGATGCTGCGCTATTTGCGCCGGCTTGCTGACCGCGATCTCGCGCTCGACCGCTCGATGATTCCGCTCGGCTCCTGCACCATGAAACTCAACGCGACCAGCGAAATGCTGCCGATCTCCTGGCCCGGGTTCGCGCAACTCCATCCGTTCGCGCCGGCATCGCAGACCGGCGGCTACCGCGAGATGATCAGCGCGCTCGAGCGCATGCTCTGTGCCGTTACCGGTTATGCAGCGGTATCGCTGCAGCCCAATGCGGGATCGCAGGGCGAGTTCGCCGGTCTGCTGGTGATTCGCGCCTGGCACCGTTCGCGCGGCGAAGAACGGCGCAGGGTGTGCCTGATTCCGGAGTCGGCGCACGGCACCAATCCGGCCTCCGCCCATATGGCGGGCATGCAGGTAGTAGTGGTCGCCAGTGACGCGGAAGGCGATGTCGACCTCGCCGATTTGCGCGCCAAGGCGGCGCAGCACCACAAACAGCTCGCGGCGATCATGCTGACCTATCCCTCCACCCATGGTGTGTTCGAAGCGGGCATCACGGAGATCTGCGACATCGTGCACAGCCACGGCGGCCAGGTCTACATCGACGGCGCCAATCTGAACGCCATGGCCGGGCTATGTGCGCCGGGGCGTTTCGGCGGCGACCTGTCACATCTGAATCTGCACAAGACTTTCGGTATTCCGCATGGCGGCGGCGGGCCCGGCGTGGGCCCGCTGGCGGTTGCCGCGCATCTCGTGCCGTTCCTGCCCGGACACCGCGAACTGCCGGGTGGCGCGCAAAGCATAGGCGCGGTGGCGGCCGCCCCCTTCGGCAGCGCCGGGGTGCTGCCGATTGCATGGATGTATATCGCCTTGCTCGGGCGCGAGGGCATTACCGCGGCGAGCGCAGCGGCCATCCTGAACGCGAACTATGTGGCCCGGCGCCTGGCGCCGCATTATCCCGTGCTCTACAGCGGGCAGGCCGGCCTGGTCGCGCACGAGTGCGTGCTCGACCTGCGGCCGCTGCGGGAGGCGAG
>CAKKSJ010000174.1 GCA_919902965.1 Burkholderiales bacterium | reverse complement strand
CAGCACGCCGGCAATCCGGTGGACTGGTATGCCTGGGGCGAGGACGCCCTGCAGGCGGCGCGCGCGCAGGACAAGCCGATTCTATTGTCTGTAGGCTATTCCGCCTGCCATTGGTGCCATGTGATGGCGCACGAGTCTTTCGAGGATGCCGCAGTTGCGGCCTTGATGAATCGGTATTTCATCAACATCAAGGTTGACCGCGAGGAGCGCCCCGACCTGGACCAGATCTATCAGCTGGCCCATCAGATGATCAGCCAGCGCTCGGGCGGCTGGCCGCTCACCATGTTTCTCACGCCGGAGCAGAAACCGTTTTTCGGCGGCACCTATTTTCCCAAGACGCCGCGTTATGGTTTGCCCGGATTCCCGGAGTTGCTGCAGCGCGTTGCGCAGTTCTACCAGTCAGAGCGGGCGCAGATCGCGCGCCAGGGCGAGGCCATCGTCGCCGGCTTCGAACGCATGCAAGCGGTGAGCCCGGCCGAGCGCGCGGCGTTCTCGGCGGACCCAATCGATCTGGCGCTGGAGAATCTGACGAACAGTTTCGACGCGCGTTATGGCGGGTTTGGCGCTGCGCCGAAATTCCCGCACCCCACCGATCTCGAATTATGTCTGCGGCGCCATGCCTCGATGCGTACGCAGCAGGGCGCGCTTGAAGTTACGCCGGGCGCTCGCGGGACCGAGGCCGGGCGCCAGGGCGACCCGCTCAATATGGCGATCTATACCCTGGGCCGCATGGCGGTGGGCGGCATTTACGACCAGCTCGGCGGCGGTTTCTGCCGCTATAGCGTGGACGCGTACTGGCTGATTCCACATTTCGAAAAAATGCTTTACGACAACGGACCCCTGCTGGCGCGCTACAGCGACGCCTGGGCGCTGACGCGCGATCCGTTGTTCGCCGAGGTAGTCGAGGAAACCGCCGTCTGGACCATGCGCGAAATGCAGTCCCCCGAGGGCGGTTATTACTCCAGCCTGGATGCGGATTCGGAGCACGAAGAAGGCAAATTTTACGTCTGGACGCAGCAGCAGGTGCGCGCCTTGCTGAGCGACACGGAATATGCCGTGTGCGCGCCATTTTACGGGCTCGACCGGGAGGCAAATTTCGAGGGCAGCCAGTGGCATTTGCATGTAGCACGCGGGCTGGACGACATTGCCCAGGCCATCGGGCAGTCCGTGGAGAAATGCGGCGGTTTTCTGGCCAGCGCGCGCGTCAAACTGTACGCGGCGCGCGAACAGCGCGTCCGGCCCGGGCGCGACGAGAAAATCCTCACCAGCTGGAACGCCTTGATGATAGAGGGGATGGCGCGCGCTGCGCGCGTATTCGGACGTCCGCAATGGCTGGCCTCGGCGCGCGAGTCGCTGGATTTCATCCGCGCCACCCTGTGGCGGGAGAAGCAAGGACCGGCGCGTGCGCAGCTGCTGGCCACTGCCAAGGACGGGCGAGCGCATTTGAACGCCTATCTGGACGACTACGCTTTTCTGCTCTCTGCCCTGGTCGAACTCATGCAGGCCGAATTTTACGGCCGCGACCTCGAATTCGCGGTGGATCTGGCCGAAGTGCTGCTGGAACAATTCTATGATCCCGACGCGGGAGGGTTCTTTTTCACCAGCCACGATCACGAAAAACTGATCCACAGGCCCAAACCGGGCTACGACAGCGCCACGCCCTCGGGCAATGGCGTGGCGGCGTTCGCGCTGCAGCGGCTGGGGCACATAACGGGCGAATCCCGCTACCTCGACGCCGCCGAGCGCACGCTGCAGCTGTTCTATCCTGCGCTCGCGCAACATCCGAGCGCTTGCGCCAGCTTGCTCATGACCCTGGAGGAAGCGATGGCGCCACCAAGGGTGGTCGTGCTGCGCGGGCCGGAGGACCAAATGCGGCAGTGGCGCCGGATCCTGGACCAGGCGTACCTGCCCGCCACCTTGATACTCGCAATCGCGCCGGGGACGACAGACCTGCCGCCGGTGCTGGCCAAACCCGTAGTGGCCGAGGCTGTCAACGCCTGGGTATGCCAGGGCGTTACTTGTCTACCGCCCGTGGAAACGCTGGAAACGCTGTTGGATATACTCAAAACAGACAAACTCGGGTAGCATGCCGCAGCTAGGCATACCAATATTTCGCAAGGAGAACCAGTGAAGACTTTAGCCACCTGTATATTCGTTTCAGCCGGATTGCTCGCAGGCGCAGGCAATGCGCTCGCCTCGGAAGCGCTGGCAAAGAAATATAATTGCCTCACCTGCCACGCCGTAAGCAAGAAGCTAATCGGCCCGGCCTATAAGGATATCGCAGCCAAGTACAAGGGCGATGGCGGCGCCGAGGCAAAGCTGATCGGCAAGGTCAAGAACGGCAGTTCGGGTAGCTGGGGCCAGATCCCGATGCCGCCCAATGCGTCCGTGCCGGACGGCGATGTCAAGACGCTGGTGAAATGGGTGCTGTCCACGAAGTAGTCTGGAATTGTACAAGGGGCTCGGCTTGCACCGGATCTATTGCGCCTGGTGACGGATACGGCAGCTGGGCGATGTTAGGGCGCTTCAATATTTTTCAGGGAGAATCCCATGCAAGGCACGCGGTCCCATCTCGTAATTTTCGCCGCGGTCGCGGCATTCACCCTCGCCGGCTGCGGCGAAGATAAAAAGCCGGCGCCGGTAGTCGCCGCGCCGCCTCCGCCCCCGCCTGCGCCCATGGTGGTGAAGCTCGGCCATGTGGGGCCGCTCACCGGTGGCATAGCCCACTTGGGCAAGGATAACGAAAACGGCGCGCGCCTGGCGGTTGAAGAAGCCAATGCGAAAGGATTGAAGCTGGGTGGCAAGAGCGTCAAACTGGAATTGATCACTGAAGACGATCAGGCGGATCCGAAGGTCGGCACTACCGTGGCGCAGAAACTGGTCGATGCCAAGGTGGCGGGCGTAGTCGGGCATTTGAACTCGGGCGTGACCATCCCGGCTTCGTCTATTTACAACCAGGCCGGTATTCCGATGGTCAGCGGATCGGCGACCAATCCTCAGCTGACCGAGCAGGGCTTCAAGAACGTGTTCCGCGTGGTCGGTCGTGACGATCAGCAGGGACCGGCTATCGCCAGCTATCTGGCGGGTGAGGTTAAGCCCAAGACCGTCGCGGTGATCGACGATGCCACTGCCTATGGCGAGGGGCTGGCGAATGAAGTCGAGAAGACCCTGAAAGCGGCGGGCGTAAAAGTGTTGCCGCGCGAGAAGGGCACGGACAAGACTGCCGATTTCAAAGCCATCCTGACCAAGCTCAAGGGCAAGAAGCCGGATGCGGTGTTCTACGGCGGCATGGACGCGACCGGCGGTCCGCTGATGAAACAGGGACGCGAGCTTGGCATCAAGGCGGTGTTCGCGTTCGGCGACGGTGCCTGCACCGACAAAATGAAAGAGCTGGCCGGTGATGCCGCCGAGGGGCTGCTGTGCTCGCAGGCCGGTCTGCCGGTCCAGGCTGCGAACAAGAAATTCCTTGCTGACTACAAGGCGAAATTCAATATCGACCCCATTTTGTACGCGCCGTTTACCTATGACGCGGCCAACCTGCTGATCGAATCGATGAAGAAGGCGGACTCTGCAGATCCCGCGAAATACCTGCCGGAGCTCGCCAAGATCAGCTATGCGGGCGCAAGCGGCAAGATCGAGTTCGATGACAAAGGCGACCGCAAAGACGCCGAGATGACAATTTTCACCATGAAAGGCGGCAAAATCGAGCCGATCGCCATCATCAAAGGCGGCAAAACCATCAAGTTCGAGGACTTCATCAAAGCGGCCGAGGCCGCAGCACCGGCTGAGGCAGCCAAAGCCGCGGCTGAACCGATGAAGGCCGCAGAGCCCGCAAAGAAATAAGCGCAGAGACTTGGTTTTCACGCGATGTACAAGAAATACGGCGCCTTCCGGCGCCGTTTTCTTGTGTGCAGGACCTCTGCTGCAATTGGGGAAAGGCAGATAGCCGGGCTTGCGGGGATCCCGCCAGTACGCTGCGGCGGCGCATTTTGATTGCAGCCGCTTTGCGTTTGCGGCGGCTTTGGGTTTAAATCCGCCAGCCATGGATATCTTTCTTCAGCAGGTCATCAACGGACTTACCCTGGGCAGCGTCTACGCCATCGTCGCTCTGGGCTACACCATGGTCTACGGCATCATTCAGCTGATCAACTTCGCCCACGGCGAGGTAGTGATGCTCGGTGCCATGGTCGCGTTTTCGGTGATCGGTGCGCTCGCCGGCACGAGCCTGCCGCCGCTTATCATCGTTCTTGCCGGAATACTGGCCGCGGTCCCGGCGTGCATGCTTGTCGGTTATGCCATGGAACGCGTCGCGTACCGGCCTTTGCGCGGTGCACCCCGGCTTGCGCCGCTGATTACGGCAATCGGGATTTCCATCATTCTGCAGCATGTGGCAATGCTGGTATGGAGCCGCAGTCCTCTCGCGTTTCCGCAGATCATCCCGCTGGTCCGCTTCCATATTGGAGGGGCGATTATCACCGGAGTCCAGATCGCCATCATCCTGACCTCGTTGTTGATGATGGCCGCGCTGACCTTGCTGGTGTACCGCACCAAGCTTGGCATCGCCATGCGCGCGACTTCGCAGAACCCGCAGATCGCCGGCTTGATGGGCATAGACATCGACCGCATTATCTCGTTTACCTTTATCGTCGGCGCGGCATTGGCAGCGGTTGCCGGTGTGATGGTCGGCACCTACTATGGCATCGCTCACTACAGCATGGGCGCGCTCCTCGGCATGAAGGCGTTTTCTGCGGCGGTGTTGGGCGGTATAGGCAATCTTGCGGGCGCGATGCTGGGTGGCATCCTGCTCGGCGTCGTCGAAGCGCTGGGCGCGGGTTATATCGGTGATCTCACCAACAACGTTTTTGGCAGCAATTACCAGGACGTATTCGCTTTTCTGGTGCTGATCGCAGTGCTGGTGTTCAGGCCCTCTGGACTGCTCGGCGAGCGGGTCGGAGACCGCGCATGAAGCGCAGAATCCAAAGCGTCCTACGCGTGCCGGAGTTCCGGACATGAATATCGCTTCCCATCCCCGGGCGAAGTGGATAGGCGTCGCGCTGATCGCAATCGCGCTGATCGGACTGCCGTTTGCGCTCGCGTCAGTGGGAACCGCCTGGGTGCGCATCGCCAATCTTGCCATCCTGTTCGTGTTCCTTTCGCTCGGCCTGAACATCGTGGTCGGTTTCGCCGGCTTGCTCGATCTGGGATACATCGCTTTTTATGCCGTGGGCGCTTACGCTTATGCCCTGCTCGCTTCACCGCATTTCGACTTGCACCTGCCTTTCTGGGTGATCCTGCCGATAGGCGCGCTGGTCGCCTGCCTGTTCGGCATTCTGTTGGGTGCGCCCACGCTCAAATTGCGCGGAGACTACCTCGCCATTGTTACCCTGGGTTTCGGCGAGATCGTGCGGATTTTTCTCAACAACCTGTCGCAGCCGGTCAATATCACCAACGGTCCGCAGGGAATTTCGCGCATCGACCCGTTCAGCTTTGGTAGTTTCAGTTTCAGCCAGAACGAGACGATACTCGGCCTCGTGTTTTCCGGGCCGCTTAAGTACTACTACATTTTGCTGGCGCTGCTGCTGCTCGCCATTGTGGTTAACCTGCGACTGCAACACTCGCGCATCGGCCGCGCCTGGGAGGCGATACGCGAGGATGAGGTCGCGGCGCGCGCGATGGGCATAGACACCACGCGCATCAAGCTGCTTGCCTTCGCCATGGGCGCTTCCTTCGGCGGCGTGGCCGGCGGCATGTTCGCTGCGATCCAGGGTTTCATCAGCCCGGAGAGTTTCGTCCTGGTCGAATCCATCATGGTCTTGTCCATGGTGGTGCTGGGCGGCATGGGCAACGTCTGGGGCGTGGTGCTGGGCGCCGTGCTGCTTTCTTTCGTGCCCGAGTTGCTGCGCTATACGGTCGAACCGCTGCAGAAATCCTTGTTCGGCAGGTCGATCATCGAGCCGGAAGTGATCCGCATGCTGCTGTTCGGCCTCGCCCTGGTGCTGATGATGCTGTACCGACCGGCGGGCCTGCTGCCCTCGGCGGTCAGAAAACGCGAGCTGGCGAAGGCGTCGGAATGAGCGCCTTACATGGCCGGGGAAGCGACGCCTTGCTCGAATGCGCAGGGCTGGAAATGCGTTTTGGCGGTGTGCTGGCGCTGGCTGAGGTTGAATTCGGCATCAAACGCGGCGAGATCTACGGGCTCATCGGACCCAACGGCGCCGGCAAGACTACGCTGTTCAACACCTTGACCGGCATATATGCGTGCGAAGCCGGCGGTTTTCGTTTTGCCGGGGAGTCGCTCGCCGGACTCAGGCCCGACCAGATCGCGGCGCGCGGCATCGCGCGCACCTTTCAGAACATCCGCCTGTTCGGCAATCTTTCCGCCCTCGACAACGTGATGATAGGTCGGCACATACGCACCCGCGCCGGCGTGTTCGGCGCGATCCTGCGCACCCGCGCCACGCTCGAAGAAGAGGCGGCGATCGAAAAACGCGCACTGGAACTGCTCGGATATGTGGGCATCGCCGCGCGCGCCAACGACGTGGCGCGGCAACTTCCGTACGGCGATCAACGGCGGCTGGAGATCGCGCGCGCCCTCGCCACCGAGCCCAAGCTGCTCGCGCTGGACGAGCCTGCCGCCGGGATGAACGCCACCGAAACCATGGAATTGCGAAAATTGCTGGAGCGTGTGCGCGCCGATGGCACCACGATATTGCTGATCGAGCACGACATGAAACTGGTGATGAGCTTATGCGACCGGGTGCTGGTGCTCGATTACGGCCGCCGCATCGCCGAAGGTCCGCCGCGCGAGGTGCAGCGCGACCCGCGCGTGATCGAGGCCTATCTGGGGGGTGTTGTCGCCGGGGCGCCGGCCGCATGAAGCTGCTGCAACTGACGCATCTGGAGGTGGCCTATGGCGGCATCAAGGCGGTCAAGGGAATTGATCTGAGTGTTCCCAAAGGCGAGCTGGTATGTCTGATCGGCGCCAACGGCGCAGGCAAGACCACCACGCTGAAGGCGATCGCGGGTCTGCTACCGGTCGCGGCGGACGCGATTCGCTACGAGGGCAAGCCTATCGGTGGCGTACGCTCGTTTGAGCTGGTGCGCCGCGGACTGGCCCTGGTGCCGGAGGGCCGCGGGGTGTTCGGCCAGTTAACCGTAGCGGAAAATCTTGCCATGGGCGCCTACGTGCGCACGGATGCGGCGGCGGTGAGGCAGGACCTGGAGCGCGCGTTCAGTCTGTTTCCGCGCCTGGCCGAGAGGCGCAGCCAGTCTGCCGGCACGCTCTCCGGGGGCGAGCAGCAAATGCTCGCCATCGGCCGCGCCCTGATGAGCCGGCCGAAGCTGTTGTTGCTGGATGAACCCAGCATGGGGCTCGCGCCGCTGCTGGTGCAGAAGATATTCGAAACCATACGTGCCGTTGCCAAAGAGGGCGTGACCATACTTCTGGTGGAGCAGAACGCCCGGCTGGCGCTGGAGGTCAGCAGCCACGGCTATGTGATGGAAACCGGCTTGATTACGCTGTCGGGGCCGGCGCGCGAACTGCTCACCGACACGAAAGTGCGTGCCGCTTACCTCGGAGAGTCAGACTAATTGCGTTGGTGGTACGCGGGACCAGGGGCCGAAAAAAAAGCGCCTTGCCTCCGGCCTGCGCTCACTTAAGCTTGGCCAGATCGGCCTCGGTGGTGAACGCGTCGGCGTAGAATTCCTCCGGCGGCAGAGCGCACTCTGCGGCGAAATCGCGCCGCGCCGCATCGACCATCACAGGCACGCCGCAGGCATAGACCTGGTACCCGGAAAGATCGGGAAAATCCTCGATTACCGCGCGATGCACGAATCCGCCGCGCCCGCTCCATGCGTCTTCCGGCAATGCATCTGACACCACCGGCACGTACTTGAACTGCCGGTGCTGCGCCGCCCAGCTGCGCGCGAGCTCGTCCATGTACAGATCCTGCGGTCGGCGGCCGCCCCAATACAGCGTCATCGGCCGCCTTATGCCTTTGTAAAGCGCGTGCTCGACTATCGCCTTGATCGGCGCAAAGCCGGTGCCGCTGGCGAGCAGCAGCATCGGTTTCTGGCTGTCCTCGCGTAAAAAAAAGGTGCCATGCGGTCCTTCGAAGCGCAGTATGTCGCGCGCTTTCATCTTTTCGAACACCTGGTCGGTAAACAGGCCTCCGGCAAGATGGCGCACATGGATTTGCAGCAAGGCGTCGTCGTGCGGGGCATTGGCCATCGAATAGCTGCGCCGTTTGCCGTCCTTGAGCAGAAACTCGATGTACTGTCCCGCCAGGTACTGCAGGCGTTCGTTCGCAGGTAGCTTGAGGCTGATTACCGCCACGTCCGGCGCCGGCCTGGTTATGGATTGCACGCGGCAAGGCAGGATCTTGATCTGCTGGTCCCTGATCGCGCTGACCTCGCGGCATTCAATGACGATGTCGCCCAGCGGGCGCGCGACACAGAACAGCGCGAGGCCGTTGGCCTGCTCCTCAGCTGATAGCGCGGTGTCGGAATGTTTGCCGTAATCGACTTCGCCCTCGAGCAACTTGCCTTTGCAGCTGCCACAGGCACCGTTGCGACAGCCATAAGCAAGGCCAAATCCCTCGCGCAATGCGGCGACGAGCACGGTTTCGTCGGCTTGTACATGGAAGCTGTGGCCGCTGGGCCGAATGGTGACTTGGTGGGACATAGTCGAAACTATCATGGTAAGAGCAGGTACAATTTTACTATGAAGAAGCTGCTAATCGTAGGCTGCGGCGATATCGCGCTGCGCGCCTTGCCGCAACTCGTGCGCACTTACCAGGTTTTCGGTTTGGTGCGCGCAACCGACCAGTCTGATCGCATTGCCGCTCTTGGCGCGACGCCGATCAGCGGGGATCTCGACAGTCCGGCGACGCTGGAGGCGCTGGCCGGTGTGGCGGATCTGGTGCTGCATCTGGCGCCGCCGGGGGAAAGCGGGGAGACCGACCAGCGCAGCGCCAACCTGATCGCCGCGCTTTCCGCGCATCCGCCCGGGCGCCTGATCTATATCAGCACCAGCGGCGTCTACGGCGATTGCGGCGGTGCCTGGGTGGACGAAGACCGGCCGGTGGCGCCGCAGACCCTGCGCGGCGCGCGCCGCGCCGATGCGGAGCGAGCCTTGCTGACTTGGGGGCAGGAACGCGGGATCGCCGTGGCCGTGCTGCGCGTGCCGGGAATCTATGCGGCCGAGCGCCTGCCGCTGGCGCAGTTGAAGCGCGGCGCACCGGTGTTGCGCGCGGAGGACGATGTCTATACCAATCATATTCACGCCGACGATCTCGCTGCCATCTGCGCGCTTGCGCTGGAGCGCGCCGCGGCAGGCCGCGCATACAACGCGAGCGACGACAGCGAAATAAAAATGGGCGATTACTTCGACCTGGTGGCCGACCGCGCGGGTTTGCCGCGCCCGCCGCGGATCACGCGCGCAGCGGCCGAGGCAGGCGCAATTTCAGCAGGGCTGCTGTCTTTTATGAGCGAATCGCGCCGACTGGTCAATAAGCGCATGAAAGCAGAACTCGGCGTACGCCTGCGCTACGCCAGCGTGCAAGAAGGCGTGCCGCCGCTGGTCGCGCACTGAAACCATGGATAGTATTCTGGTTCTGACCAACCTGCCGGACCGCGCCAGTGCAGAAAAACTTGCGACTTTGCTGATCGAACAGCGCCTGGCCGCCTGCGTCAATGTCCTGGCCCCCTGCGGCTCGGTCTACCGCTGGCAGGGCGAAATCCAGCGCGACGAGGAACATCCGCTGCTGATCAAGACGGCGCAGGACCGCTATGCCGAGCTGGAGGCGGCTATCCGCGCCAACCATCCCTATGAACTCCCAGAGATTATTGCTGTCCCAATCGTTCACGGGTTGCCGGCCTATTTGAGCTGGGTCCTGAGCGAAACGCGCGCCGGCGGACCGGCCTGAGCCGACCAATTTCCTATGCGATCCAATCTGTATCGAATTTTTGCGATCCTGCTGGGTTTGTTCCTGCATGGGATTGCGCACGCGCAGGATCTGCTTCCGCCCGAAGTGGCATTCAAGTTTTCGGCGCAGGCCCTGGACGCGAACACGCTCGAGGTGCGCTACAAGATTGCCGACAGCTACTACATGTACCGCAACAAGTTCCAGTTCGCCGCCGAACCTGAAACGCTGAAGCTCGGCGCTGCGCAGTTTCCGCCGGGCGAAATACACAACGACGAGTTTTTCGGCAAAGTCGAAACCTACCGCAAGGAGGTGCGCATACGCCTGCCGTTCACGCGCGAAGCGGCCGTCGACAGGATCACGCTGGCGGTCACTTCGCAGGGTTGCGCGGATGTGGGCGTGTGCTACGTGCCGCAGTTGCAAACGGCCGCAATCGAACTTCCCGCCGCTGGCAGCGTGGTGAGCCCGGTCACCGCGCTCGCGGAGACCGCAAGCGCGGGCGGCGAGATCGGCGAAGAAGCCCGTTTCGAGCGCCTGCTTGCTTCGGGCAGCCTGTGGCTGATTGCCGCGGCGTTTTTCGGTGCCGGCCTGCTGCTGACCTTCACCCCCTGCGTTTTGCCGATGATACCGATTCTGTCAGGGATTATCGTCGGCGAAGGCCGCAACGCCACGCGCACGCGCGCATTCACGCTGTCCGTGGCCTATGTGCTCGGCATGTCGGTCACTTATACCGGAATCGGCGTCGGTGCCGCGCTGTCGGGCAACCTCTTGTCCGCGGCTTTGCAGAATCCCTGGGTGTTGTCGGCTTTCGCCGCGGTGTTCGTTTTGCTGTCGCTATCCATGTTCGGCTTCTACGAACTGCAGCTGCCGGCCGGTTTCCACGCCCGCATGACCAAAGCAAGCAACCGCTTCAAAGGCGGGCACCTGGGCGCCGTGGTGCTGATGGGCGTGTTCTCGGCCGCAATTGTCAGCCCCTGCGTGGCCGCGCCGCTGGCCGGTGCCCTGCTCTACATCAGCCAGACCCGCGATGTGGTACTCGGGGGCACCGCGCTGTTCGCCATGTCCATGGGAATGGGCGTGCCCTTGATCCTGGTAGGCGTATTCGAGGGCGCCTTCCTGCCCAAGTCCGGCCGCTGGATGCGCTCGGTGAAGCATTTCTTCGGCGTGATGCTGCTCGCCGTGGCGATCTATATCGTGTCGCCGGTGCTGCCGGTGGCGGTGCAGATGCTCGCCTGGGCGTCGCTGCTGATCGGGTCGGCCATGGCGCTGCGCGCGATCGATCCGCTGCCGCACGAGGCCGCGATGCTCACGCGCTTGTGGAAAGGCGTGGGTTTCCTCGCGCTGCTTACCGGCGCGGCACTGGCGATCGGCGTGTTTTCCGGCAGTCGCGAGCTGCTGCGTCCGCTAGCAGGGCTAATCGCGGAGGGCGAGCGCGGCGAGCAGAAAGTGAGTTTTACGCGCGTCAGGACCTTGGTGGATCTCGATGCGAAGCTCCGGTCCCCGGGCAAACCGGTAATGCTGGATTTCTATGCCGACTGGTGCGTATCCTGCAAAGAAATGGAGGCCTTCACTTTCACCGACCCCCGGGTGCAAGCGAAAATGGCGCAGATGCTGTTGTTGCAGGCGGACGTCACCGCCAATTCGTCCGAAGACAAGGCCTTGCTCAAGCGCTTCAGCTTGTTCGGACCGCCCGGAATCGTGTTCTTCGACCGCCAGGGCAAGGAGATCCCGGGGCTGAGGGTGATCGGCTACCAGTCGGCGGACGTGTTCCTCGGCAGTCTCAATCGCGCCGCCGGTCTGTGATTGCAGGCGTGCGCGCTAACGGGATGGTGCAGGTCTAATCGCCGCAGTGCCGAAGTTCGCTCCCGTGTCCACCACTACCATGCGCGGCCATTGCGCGCTCCGCGCGCAAACCGTGATTTCCGAGCGGATGAAAAACACATCCGCTCGGAAATCACGGTTATGGAAAAAAACAAAGGCGGTTTGGCCGGTTTTCATCAAAGATCGTCGCTAGTGCGCGGATGTGCTTTTCTTCCGCGCACTAGCGACGATCCGCGCGGACGGGTCGCCGTCCGCGCAAGTTCTGTCATTGTAGCCCCGGGGCTGTCTTCCTTACGGCCGCTTATTTCTTGACCTCTAGCATGATCTTACCGATGTGTTTGCTCGACTCCATCAGTTCGTGCGCGAGCCTCGCGTCCTTCAGAGGGAAGCTAGCGTGGATTACCGGTTTTACCTTGCCGGATTCGAGTAGCGGCCAGACATGCTTGTGCAAATCCTGCGCAATCGCCGCTTTCTGCGCCACGCTGCGGGGCCGCAGCGTCGAACCGGTTAACGTGATGCGCTTGATCATGATCGGCAGAAAGTCCAGCTCGACCTTGCTTGGTTGCAGGAATGCGATCTGCACCAAGCGTCCTTCCAGCGCCAGCGATTTGAGGTTTTTCTCGATATAGGGGCCGCCGACCATGTCCAGAATCAGGTCCACCCCTTTCTTGTCGCTAAGCTGCGCGATTTCCGCGACGAAATCCTGCTCGCGGTAATTGATCGCAGCGTCCGCTCCGATCTTGCGGCAGAACTCCGCTTTCTCTTTGTTGCCCACGGTGGTGTAGACCGTCACGCCGTACGCCTTGGCCAGCTGTATGGCGGTAAGTCCGATTCCGCTGGAGCCGCCGTGCACGAGGAAGGTTTCTCCGGATTTCAGCCGGCCGCGGTCGAACACATTGGTCCAGACGGTGTAGAAATTTTCCGGCAGGGCGGCAGCTTCCAGCAGGGACAGGCCCTTGGGAATGGGCAGGCAATGTGGCGCGGGCACCGCGCAGTATTCGGCATAACCGCCGCCCGGCGTCAGCGCGCAGACCAGGTCTCCGACTTTCCATTGATCGACATCGGCAGCGACGGCGCAAATGCGCCCCGCAACTTCGAGTCCCAGGATAGGGGAAGCCCCGGGCGGCGGCGGATAACTGCCTGAGCGCTGCAGCACGTCCGGTCGGTTGACACCGGCGTAGTGCACTTCGATCAGCACTTCGCCGGCTTGCGGCTGCGGGCTGGGGACTTCGGCAGGTTTCAGGATATCGGCCGCGCCGCCTTTTCCGTGGTCTATGTAAAGCATGATGGGAACTCCTGTTGACTTGCTGTAGAAGAAATTGAAACCGCTGCAAACGGCCGTCAGGTTTTCGCGGCCAATGAGTGCTCGACCAGGTTTGCCCAGTAACTCGCGCCCAGCGGCAGTATCTGGTCGTTGAAGTCGTAGCGCGCATTATGCAGCATGCACCCGCCCTCACCCGGTCCGTTGCCGATGAACACGTAGCAGCCCGCCTTGGCCTGCAACATAAAGGCGAAATCCTCCGCGCCCATCGTCGGCGGGACCCGCAGCACGTTTTCCGGTCCGACCATCGCCTCAATTACTGCAGTGCAGGTTTCCGTTTCGAGGGGGGCATTGATGAGCGGCGGATAGCGCCGCTCATAGCGCACCTTGACCTGCGCGCCGTTGGCGGCGGCGATGCCGGCGCAAAGCTCGCGCAGGCGGCGCTCGATCAGGTCCTGCGCCTCCGGCCTGAAGGCGCGCGTGGTGCCGCGCACGACCGCCGTGTCCGGAATCACGTTCCAGGTATCCCCGGCGTGGACCTGAGTGACCGTGACCACCGCCGGCTCGATCGGATCGATGTTGCGGCTGGTGATGGTCTGCAGAGCCTGTACCAGTGCCGATGCGGCGACAATCTGGTCGACACCCATATGCGGCAGGGCGGCGTGGGATCCTCGACCCGTCAGTTCTATCTCGAATATGTCGAACGAAGCCATGGTCGGTCCGGCGCGCACGCCGAACTGGCCGACCGGCATACCCGGCCAGTTGTGCATGCCATATACCGATTCACACGGGAATTTTTCGAACAGACCTTGTTCCACCATCTCGCGGCCGCCGCCCTCGTTTTCCTCTGCCGGCTGAAATATGAAATGTACTGTGCCATCGAATTTCTTGGTCTCGGACAGGTATTTTGCGGCACCAAGAAGCATGGCGGTATGGCCATCGTGCCCGCAGGCGTGCATTTTTCCTTCATGCTGCGAGCGGTAGCCGAAGCTGTTTTTTTCCTGGATGTGCAGGGCATCCATGTCTGCGCGCAAGCCGATGGCGCGATTGCCTGAGCCCGCACGAAGCGTGCCCACCACGCCGGTGCGGCCCAGCCCCAGATGCACGCCTATGCCGAAAGACTCGAGTTTTTTTGCCACTACGGCGGCTGTGCGCTGCTCCTCGAACGCGGTTTCCGGATGCGCGTGCAAGTCGTGGCGCCATTCGGCCATCTCGGTGTGGAGTTGTAGAATTCTTTCAAAAATTGCCATTACACGCCTTTCTTTACGACAGGAAGTACTCACTTAGCCGGATCAAATGCGGGATATCGATGCTGCTCTCGGCAAGTGTAGCCAACGCAATTATAATGGCGCGTCCGCAGAACAAGAGAGCAAAGTGAGAAAGCATATCCAGGGCATAGACCACGTGGTCATCGCGGCGCGCGATCTGGACACGACCCAGGATACGTTCGCGCGCATGGGCTTTACCCTCACGCAGCGTGGTCATCATACGCTGGGCTCGGAAAACCACTGTGTCATATTCGGCCACGACTATTTCGAGTTGCTGATGGTGCCGCAACGCCTGCCGGGCCGCGAGTACTATTATGATTTTGCGCGCATTGGCGACGGTCTGGCGGCGGTCGCCTTGAAGACGGATAACGCACGCGGTGCTTACGGCGAGCTTTGCGCGGCGGCGCTCGCACCGTCCGAACCGGTGGATTTTTCGCGCCCGGTGCCACTCGCCGAGGGATCGAAAACCGCATCCTTTCGCATCACCCAGCTGGGCCTGGAGCAGACTCCGGGCGGACAGGTGTTTCTGTGTCAGCATTTCACCCGCGAAGTGGTGTGGCGTCCCGAGTATCAGGAGCACGCAAATACCGCAACCGGTCTTGCCGCGGTGGCGATTATCAGCGCTGACATAAGCGCAACGGCGGCGGCCTACGAGCACCTATTCGACGTCAAGGCCAAAACCATCAGCGAGGGCTTGTTGATCAATACCGGCGATACGCCCATCGCCATAGTCGACGAGGCAGCGCTGGCAAAAAAGCTGCCAGGCGTATGGATCAGCGCCCGGCACCAGCCCTGCATGGCGGCATTGTTCGTCCATGTCGGTGATCGCAATATGGCGGAGCGCACGCTGCGCGCCGGAGGGCTGCATCCCACGCGCGTGCCCGACGGCTCGGTTGCCATTGGTGCGACCGAGGCGCACGGAGTGGCGATTATTTTTGGCTAGCGGGGATCAGCTTCGGGTGCGCGTATTTCATGCCTCTTTCAACCACTGGGCGGCGTCGAGCGCGTAATAGCTAAGTATGCCGTCGGCGCCGGCGCGTTTGAACGCGAGCAAGGCTTCCATGGCGCAAACCTTTTCGTTGATCCACCCTTTCATGCCCGCTGCTTTGAGCATCGCATACTCGCCGCTAACCTGGTAGACGAAAGTCGGCGCCTTGAATTCATCTTTAACCCGCCGCAGGATATCGAGGTAGGGCATGCCCGGCTTCACCATCACCATGTCGGCGCCTTCCTGCAGGTCCAGGCCTACTTCCCACAAAGCTTCGTCGCTATTGGCAGGGTCCATCTGGTAGGTGAATTTGTTTCCCTTGCCCAGATTGGCGGCGGAACCAACGGCATCGCGAAACGGGCCATAGTAGCCGCTGGCGTATTTGGCCGAATAGGCCATGATTCTGGTGTGGATAAACTGGCGCTTGTCCAGGGCGGCGCGGATGCGGCCAATGCGCCCGTCCATCATGTCCGAGGGGGCGACGATGTCCACCCCGGCTGCAGCCTGAGTGAGCGCCTGCTTTTCCAAAATGGCCAGCGTGGTATCGTTGATAATGTAGCCGCTTGCATCGACTACACCATCCTGGCCATGGCTGGTGTAGGGATCGAGTGCCACGTCGCACATGACACCCAGTTCCGGAAATTCTTTCTTGAGCCGGGCAACCACGCGCGGGATCAGGCCTTTTGGATTGCCTGCTTCTTTTCCGTCCGGTGTCTTGAGTTTGGCTTCGATCACCGGGAACAGCGCCAATACCGGGACATTCAGTTTCAGACAACGCTCCGCCACCGGCAGCAGCTTGTCCAGGGTCATGCGTTCCACGCCCGGCATCGACGCCACCGCCTGGGTCTTTCTGGAGCCCTCCATCACGAACACCGGGTAAATGAGGTCGTTGCAAGTGAGCACATGCTCTCGCATCAGCCTTCGGGTGTAGTCATCGCGTCGCATGCGGCGCATCCGAACCGCGGGAAAACTTCCGTGGATATTCATAAATGTCTCCAAGCTTCTTTCTTTATCAAGGTGTTAGTAAAATAATTGAAACTTTGCGCAGACTCCTGAAACTTTTTCCTGGAATTCAAATCTTATCAGTAGATGGCAGCGTCCATCTCCCGCTTCCCCTCCCTGAGCGGGTGCCTTAATGCTATTTAAGGCGTTCCAGCCCCCGGTTTAATCCCCTTTCTCCGGGGGCTTTCTTTTGCGTTTCGCTTTTTATCCCCAACCAGCTGCCGATGACCTCCTCGGCTTCTTCCGTGCCCTGCTTTTTCAAGCTCGAAAACAGCTGGGCGGTGTAATTCGTCGAATATTCAAGCAGTCCGGACTGCACCGAGCGCAGCGTCTTTTGCGCTTCCTGTCGTGAAAGCTTGTCCGCTTTTGACAACAATACGTGCACCGGTTTGCCTGTGGACCGAAACCAGCTCAGCATCTGCACATCAAGCGGGGTGAGCGGGTGGCGTGCATCCATAATCAGCACCATGCCGAACAGCGAACCGCGCGTCTGGAGATAAGTTGAGAGCAGCGCCTCCCAATGCGCGCGCAGCTCGCGTTGCACCTTGGCGTAGCCGTAACCGGGCAGGTCGACAAGGAAAGCGCCGCCAGGGAGCTTAAAAAAATTTATCTGCTGCGTGCGCCCGGGTGTCTTGCTCACGAACGCAAGTCGATTGTGGTCCACCAGCGTGTTAATTGCACTGGATTTGCCCGCGTTGGAACGCCCGGCAAAGGCGATCTCCGGACCTAACGGCGGTGGCAGATCGCTCAGATGATGCGCCGTGATATAAAAGCTGGCGCCGCGAAACAACGGCATGGTGGGGAGAGGTCCAAATTGCGGAAACTCGGATAGAATATCAGCTTTTCAAAGATACCTTGCTTCGAGGAGCCCACGCATGAAATGTATCCTGGCGCTCGCCGCCATGCTCACAGCACTGGGCGCGGTCGCCGCCGAGACACCGGCCAAAGCGGATATCGGCAAAGCGCAGAGCATAGTGAATCAGTCCTGTGCGGCCTGCCACGCGCCCGACGGCAACAGCCAGATTGCGGACAATCCCAAACTGGCCGGCCAGATTCCCGAATACCTGTACAAGCAACTCACGAATTTCAAGGCTGCGGCGGGCAAGAAAGCGGAGCGCGACAACGCGGTGATGGCGGGCATGGTAGCCGGTCTGTCGACCGAGGACATGCATAATCTCGCCGCCTATTTCGCCGGCCAAACGGCGAAGCCGGGGGTCGCGAAGAGCAAGGATCTGGTTGCACTCGGACAGAGGATTTATCGCGGCGGCATCGCCGGCGAGGGCGTCGCGGCCTGCGCGTCTTGTCATGGCCCGAACGGGGCCGGTATGCCCGCCCAGTATCCCCGTCTGTCCGGCCAGCATGCCGAATACATCGCGGCGCAGCTAAAGGCTTTCCGTTCCAGCGCGCGCGCCAACGATGCCGCCGCGAGCATGCGCGGGGTTGCGGGCAGGCTTTCGGACCGGGAAATCGAAGCGGTCGCGGATTACGTCGCCGGGCTGCGCTAAACCCGGTTAGGGCTGGCAACGCGAAGGGAGAGGCACAGGATTTTCATTTCCACCTGCCCCCCGCCGCTTCCAACAACCAATATAGGTCTAGGCACGTCCCGGATCAGGCGCTTTGCGCGCCTGCGGGCAGGGGCTTCCTGCGCTGCATCGCTTCCAGCGCGCCGCCCAGGATACCCTTCGGCATATAGATGATGAACAGCACCAGCATCAGACCATAGATGGTGCTGTCAAGTGCGTGCATGCTGTTGCCAAACATGAGGCGCAAGCCCTCGGCGAGCAGCAGAGTGAACGCCGCTCCCACCGTTGGTCCGAGACGTACATACATGCCGCCAGCGATCACGCCGAACACCATCTGCAGACTGATGCCGATGCCGGAGACGGTATCCGGATTGACGTAGGCCTGATACTGCGCGTAGAGCACACCGCCGACGCAGGTCATCAGCGCAGAGACCAGCGTTACGCTCAACTTCAGCCGGGTGACGTTGATGCCGATCGAGGCCGCCGCATCCTCTTCCTGGCTGATCGCCTCGAGTGCGAGCCGCGCCATGCTGCGGTCGACCTTTTTCCACACCCACAGGCCGGCAAGCCAAACGGCGAGGACTATATAGAACCATACGAGTTTGTTGGAGAACTGCAACGCGACCAGCGAGTAAGTGGTATCTGTCAACACCGTCTTGGGTGTCACCCCGAGCGAGCCGCCCGTGTGGTCGCGTAGCGCGACGATCAACAAACGCGTTACTTCGGACAGGGCAAGCGTAACCAGGGCGAAGTAGTGGCCGACGATCTTGAATCTAAAGCATGGATAGCCGATCAGGAAGGCGACGATCGCGGTGATCACAAGGGCGATGGGTAGTCCGAGCCAGGGCGTCAGCCCAACTTGGTTCCAACCCATCACGACGACATAGGCGCCGATGCCCAGGAAGGCGCCGTGGCCGAAACTCACCATGCCCAGGCGCCCCATGATCGACCAGCCGGTGTAGACGAAGCCCCACAGCAGTACCTGGATCAGCATATGCAGGGGATAATTGCCGATGCCAATGAGAGGTGCAACTGCAAGGGCGGCGAGGCCTAGCCAGGGTAGCGCGCGCATCATCTTACTTGCCTCCCCAAATGCCCTGTGGCCGCCAGAACATCATCGCGATGAAGAATACGAAGGCGATGACGTAGCCCCATTCGACCGCGAGGAAAAAACCGCCGACCGAAATAAACTGCGCGAATATGAATGCGGCAGCAAAGCCGCCGACCATGTTTCCCAGCCCGCCGAGCACGCAGATGAGGAAGGTGATCGGGCCGAACGACAAGCCGATTGCCGGGTGAATGTCGTACTGCAGTACCAGCAGGCAGGAAGCAAGTCCGGCCAGAGCGCCGCCCAGAGCCGAAGTAATGATGAATATGCGGCTCGGATTAACGCCCATCAGCGGCATGATCGCGCGATCCTGGCTGATCGCGCGGATCGCGGTGCCCATATAGGTGCGCGTCAGGAACAGGTACATCGCGAGCATGCCGGCGAGCGCGACGCCGAAGGCGATCAGCCGCGGCATCGAAAACGAGATCTCGCTGACCACGATAGGCGGGAAACTTACGCCGATATTCTTGAATTCGATGCCGAATGCGAGCGTGGCCGCCGCCTGCAGGAAGAACAGCACGCCGCCGGTGACGAGCAGTTGGTTGATCGGTTCGGCGGCGAGCACCGGGCGAATGACGAACTGGTGCAGGGCCACGCCCGCAACCGCCACCAGCAACACGCCCGCCGCCATTGCGAGCAGCAGCGGCCAGCCGAAGACCACGTAAAAATAGTAGATCGCGTACATGCCGACCATGATCAGCTCGGCATAGCAGATCCAGATTACGTCGATCACACCGAACACCAGGTTGAGCCCCAGCGACAGCAGCGCCAGCAGCCCGCCCAGCAGCAGTCCGTTGAGCACGGCTTCAAGCAGGAAGACGTCGAATATCTGCATCAGATCCCCAGATAGGCCTTGCGGATTTCGTCCGAGGCCAGCAGTTCGGCCGATGGGCCGCTCGATTTGATACGCCCGGTTTCGAGCAGATAGGCGCGGTCCGCCACTTTGAGCACCTGGCGGATGTTCTGCTCCACGATCAACACCGTGTAGCCTTCGGCGCAGATGCGCTTCACCAGTTCGAAAATAGACTGCACGATCACCGGCGCAAGTCCGGCCGAAGGCTCATCGAGCAATAGCAGCTTGGGCCCGGACATCAGCGCGCGGCCGATGGCGCACATCTGCTGCTCGCCGCCCGAGAGCGTGCCCGCAGACTGCGCACTGCGCTCCTCGAGGCGCGGAAACAGCGAATAGACGAACTTCAGGCGTTCGGCATAGCGCGGACGCGCCGCTGGCAGGAACGCGCCCATTTTGAGGTTCTCCTCCACGGAAAGGCGCGCGAACAGCCGCCTTCCCTCGGGCACCTGCGCAATGCCGCGGGCGATCACCTCGTGCGCCGGCACGTTCTTGAGCGAGCCGCCCTCCATCAGGATATCGCCCGAGGTCACGCCGATCAGTTTCGAAATCGTGCGCAGCAGCGTAGTCTTGCCGGCGCCATTGGGCCCGATCACCGCGACCGATTCGCCCGATCTGACTTCCAGACTGACGTTGAACAGGGCCTGGAAGCCTGCATAGCCCGCCGAAACGCTTTCGAGCTTAAGCATGACGTTGTTGCCGACCGTCGCTGCTGCGGTGCTCATGCGACGCCGCCCTGCCGGGTTGCGATGCTCTTCTGCACTTCGTCTGCGTCCGTGCCCAGATACACTTCGATCACGCGCGGATCGTGCGCCACGGCTTGAGGTTTGCCCGCCGCGATCACCTCGCCATGGTCGAGTACGACGCAGCGATCGACCACGCGCATCAGCACGCCCATGATGTGCTCGACCCAGATGATGGTAACGCCGCGCTGGTCGCGGATCATCGCCAGCATGTCCGCCGCGGCGTCCATCTCCGATTCGTCCAGCCCGCCCAGGCTTTCGTCGGCGAGCAGCAGTTTGGGCTGCGTCGCCAGCGCGCGTGCGAGTTCGAGCTTTTTCAAACCGGCTGCGCCCAGGCCGTCGACGCGCGCATGTTCGCCGCTTGGAAGGTTCACCAGCTTCAGGGCCTCCTGCGCCTGCGCGTATGCTTTTTCGCGCGATGGCCGCTCGCTCTGTCCGTAGTACGCTGCCAGCGCGACATTATCCAGCAGAGAAAGCTTTTTGAACGGACGCGGAATCTGGTAGGTGCGGCCAATTCCGAATTGCGCCACGTGGTTGGCGGGCGAACCGGCAATTTCGCGGCCCAGGAATTCGATCGACCCGCCGCTGGGCGCGAGCGCGCCCGAGATCAGGTTGAATGTCGTGCTTTTTCCCGACCCGTTCGGTCCGATCAGCCCGAGGATTTCGCCCTCGGCGACGTCGAAAGAAACGCGATCCACCGCCTTGAAGCCGCCGAAAACCTTGGTGATTCCTTTGACGCTCAGCATAGGGCCTTAATAGGTCGCGTGCGCTCTACCGCAGTGCGGGCCGAATCAGACAAAAGCCAGGCGCAGACCGGAGTACGCAGCCGGGCTGCCGTTTTCGGCAGCCCGGCTGCACTAGGCGAGCTTGCGCCGTGACAGTCGTGGTGCGCTATTTGGGCGCGTAGGTGTGGCCCTTGGGCAGCGGCAGCACCGCATCCGCGGTCTTGATTGCCGTCGGGTATACGATCCTGGTGTTGTTGTCGATGTACTGCATCACCACCATCCCGGAACGCTCGTTCTGGCCCGACATCTGGTGTCCCGGCGGGAAGAATTTCACGCCGTAGCCCTGGATCGTGCCGCCCACGGGAATGTCGGTGTCGAGCGCCGCCTTGCGCAGCGCATCGGTGCTGATGCCGCCGTACTTCTTGATAGCGCGCGGCAGCACGTCGGTGAGGAAGACGTAGGTGTGGTTGAAACCCATGGACACGTGCGGGGGAACTTCGTCGACCTTGCGGTCCTTCACCTGCGCGGTGTAGCGCTTGACCATTTCCTTGGTTACGTCGCCCAGCCCGGGTTTGAGGGTCTTCGCGTCCAGCAATTGCGCAGCGGCCGGATCCACGTTGAAAATCAGGTTGGCGTCCTTGCCGAATGCCGAATGCAGCTTGTCGTACTGGGCATAGCCTGCGCCGTGGCCGATCAAGGCCGACCACTTCAGACCCTGCTCGCGCGCCTGGCGCCAGAACAAGGTGATGTCCGGGTTGTAGCCAGTGTGCAGGATCACGTCGGCGTTCGCCCGGCGCAGCTTGGTGATCAGGCTGGACAGGTCCGGCGCCGTGGCGGAGTAACCCTCCTTCAGCGCGACCTGTATGCCGAGCGCCTTGCAGTTGGTTTCATTGCTTGCGCCGATTCCTGCTCCGTAGGGGCCGTCCTCGTAAATGATCGCGACCTTGAGGTTCTTCGGATCCTTGCCCAGCTTGGCCTTGGCGTTTTCATTGAGAAACTTGCACGAGGTCTCGCCGTATTGATCGGAGTGCACCTGGACGCGGAAGAAGTGGGTCAGCTTCTTGTCTTTGACCACGCTGGAGGCGACGCAGATGGTGGCCCACATCACCTTCTTCTTCGAGTCGGCCAGTTGCGCCATCGGCACGCAGTGCGCGCTGGAGAATACGCCGAGGATCAGGTCCACTTTTTCCTGCTCGATCAGCCGCGTCATCTCATTGATCGCCACGTCCGGCTTGGACTGCGCATCGGCGTAAATCGCGTTGATCTTGTAGCCCTCGACGCCGCCGCGCTCATTGATCATCTCAATTGCGGCTTTGGTGCCCATTGCGCCGGGCAAGGACCCGCCGGCCGCCAGCGGCCCGGTGTAGTCGTAAATCACCCCGATTTTGATTTCTTTTTGTTGCGCGTATGTCGAGACCGAGAGTCCGGCCATGGTCAATGCAAGCGTGGTACGAACGCAAAAACGCCAGATGTTCATGCACACCTCCTAGGTTTGTGAATAGGTAACGCAAATTCGAACTTTGCCAGTGTGTCAAACCCCTATACGCGTGTCAACAAAAAGCAGCCGGGTAAGGCGGGTGCAACTATCGAGCGGCGGGTATTCGATTTCAGCACGGAATCAATGTTCGGCATCCCCCAACACGAGGTCGGCAGTTGTTCGCCAGCCTTTGATGCGCTGAAATTGATGAAATAAAACTGTACATCGGGCGGCGCGATTTCGGGACGGGTGCGCCGATGTCGCCTGATTTTTTCGGGCGCGGGAATAAATGCCGCCGCCTGGCTGTTAAGTCCTGCGTAACACCCACAATCCTACAGGAGGCAGCATGAAGAAGAATGCATTTGCAGCAGTGCTACTTACCGCATTGCTTGGTGCTTGTGCCAGCATGGACGGCGCGCCGATGGCAGCGAAATTCGAAGCTGGAATGCTGGTCAATTCCGCGGGCATGACGCTGTATACGTTTGACAAGGACGCGGCCGGCAGCGGAAAGAGCACCTGCAACGGACCCTGCGCGGTGAACTGGCCGCCGCTGCGGGCGGCTGACGCGGACCATGCGTCGGGGAACTGGTCCGTCGTTGTACGCGATGACGGTTCCAAACAATGGTCTTTCAAAGGCAAGCCGCTCTACCTCTGGATCAAGGATCAGAAGCCCGGCGACAAGACCGGCGACGGCGTCAACAAGGTTTGGCACGTCGTCGCGCAATAAGCCTGCCATTGCTATCATGTGCTGATGGACAGCGCAGAGATCGTCTCACACATTCCCCGCTTGCGGCGCTACGCGCGCGCCCTGGCGGGCGATAGCCACCGGGCCGACGACTTGGTTCAGGACACGCTCGAGCGTGCCCTGGCCAAGTTCCACCTGTGGCGCCGCGGCAGCGATATGCGCGCCTGGATGTTTTCCATCATGCACAATGTATTTATCAACCAACTGAAGAAGCGACGCGAATTTGCGCTCGACGAAGTCGCTGAAGCCGGGTTGGAAAGCGCGCCGCGCTCGGACCCGCTGGAACTGCGCGACCTCGATGCCGCGCTGAGACGCCTGCCGGCGGAACAGCGCGAGGTGTTACTGCTGGTGGGTCTCGAACAGCTCAGCTATGCCGAGGCGAGCCAGGCACTCGGTGTTCCGGTGGGTACGGTGATGTCGCGCCTGTCGCGCGCGCGCGAGCGCCTGCGTGACCTGATGTCGGGTAGCGGCATCGTAATAAACCTTAAAGCAGTCAAATGAACGAACTCAGCGAGACCGATTTTCACGCCTACGCCGACGGGCAACTGGATGAAGTGCGCCGCGTTCAGGTGCAGGCGCATCTGGCGCACGACCCTGCGGCGACGGAGAGCGTGCGCGTCTGGCGCGAGCAAAACGACGCGCTGCGCGCGCTCTATAACCCGGTGCTGAACGAGCCAGTGCCACAACGCTTGCTGGCGACGCAGGCGCCGCAGCGGCGCTGGCCGTATTACGCAATCGCAGCGGGGGCGATGGGGCTCGCCTTCGGTCTGGGCTGGTTGGTCCATGGCTACCAGGCCGAGCGGCCGGCCGAGATGGCGGCCCTGCCGCGTAGCGCCGCCGTTGCGTACGCGGTGTATGCGCCGGAAGTGCAGCACCCTGTGGAAGTCGGCGCGGACCAGCAGGATCATTTGGTGAAATGGCTGTCCAAGCGACTGGGGCACGAGCTGAAAGTGCCGGTGTTGACGCAGCAAGATTTCGATCTGGTGGGCGGACGGCTCTTGCCCGGAGGCAAGGGACCCGTCGCGCAGTTCATGTATCAGAACCCCAAGGGACAACGCCTCACCTTGTATGTATCCCGCCGGGATGCCGAGCCGCGCGATACTGCATTCCGCTTCAGCCAGGAGGACAAGATTGCGGTGTTCTATTGGATCGACGGCAAACTTGGCTATGCGCTGTCCGCTGAAATGGATCGCGCACAGCTCCTGGACGTCGCCACCGTCGTCTACCGTCAGCTCAACCCTTAAGTCGGGCAAACGCGCCGTGGACCCCGTGTTTCAGGCTGCGGAACGACCTTTGATCAGCGAACAAGGCGGGGGCGCAGCTCTTGGGAAAACGCCCACGCATATTCCTGGCGGCTGTTAGTCCGCAGTGTCAAGCTTGGGCTCCAGGGCTTGCGGTTCGCCGCGCCGCTGCGCCAGCCATTCCTGCAGGCGTTCGAAATAGATATAGATCACCGGGGTGATATACAGCGTCAGCACCTGTGACACTGCCAGACCTCCGACCACCGCCAGGCCCAGGGGTTTGCGCGCGTCGCCGCCTGCGCCTATGGCCAGAGCAATAGGCAGGCTGCCCATCAACGCCGCCATGGTGGTCATCATGATCGGGCGAAAGCGCACGATGCAGGCTTCGTAGATCGCATCAACCGGCTTCTTGCCGTCCTTCCTTTGCGCCCCGATGGCGAAGTCGATCATCATGATGGCGTTTTTCTTGACGATGCCGATCAGCATGATCATGCCGACGAACGCGTACATATTCAGCTCGACACCGAAAGCGAGCAGCGTCAGCAGCGCGCCCAGCGCCGCGGTCGGCAGCCCGGAAAGGATGGTGAGCGGATGGATGAAACTTTCGTAGAGAATGCCGAGCACCAGGTAGATCACCAGAATCGCGAGCAGCAGCAGCAAACCCAGACCCTGTAGGGAAGCCTGGAACGCCTGCGCCGTTCCCTGGAAGCTGGTGTTAAGCGTGGCCGGCACCTGCAGTTCGGTCGTCGCCTTGTTGATTTCCGCTATCGCCTGCGATAGTGCGACTCCCTCTTTCAGATCGAAAGAAAAAGTAACCGCTGGCAACTGCCCCAGGTGATTGACCGAAAGCGGTCCCACGCCGTAGGTCAGCTTCGCCAAGGCGCCGAGCGGCACCAGCGCTCCGCTGGAGGAACGCACATAAAGCTTGGACAGCACCGACGGATCCGTCTGGAAGCGCGGCTCGAGCTCCAGCATCACCCAGTACTGGTTGGTCGCGGTGTAGATGGTCGATACCTGGCGCTCGCCGTAGGCGTTGTTCAGCGCGAGTTCAATCTGTTGCACGCTGACCCCCAGCGCGGACGCCTTTTCCCGGTCGATTTCCACTGTAACCTGCGGACGGGTGATCTGCAGATCACTGCTCACGTCGATCAGTGTCGGCAGTGTCTTCAGTTTCGCCTCGATGATCGGCACCCATTCGTAGAGTTCATCGGTGCTCGCCCCTTGCAGCACGTACTGATACGCGCTCTTGGTAAGGCGTCCGCCGATGCGTATCGCCGGCACGTTCTGCACGAACGCCTTGATGCCGAGTACGGTGTTTATCTCTGGCCGCAGTCCGCGGATGATTTCGTCGGCCGACTTGCGTTGCTTGCGCGGCTTGAGAGTGATGGTGATGCGACCGACGTTGAGCGCGGAATTGAAGCCGCTGGTGCCAATAAAGGACATCACCGCTTCGACGTTGGGATCCTTGCGGATGATGTCGGCCACCTGCGTCTGCAGCTTGGCCATGGCGTCGAAGGAAATGTCCTGGGGAGCTTCGGTGAACGCGAAAAGCTGCCCCGAGTCCTCGCTCGGCAGGAATCCCTTGGGCATCTTGGCAAACAGGAATCCCGTGACGATGACGATACCGAGGAACACCACTATGGTGCTGCGCTGGTGCCTGAGCGTCCAGCGCAGGGTCGCGGCGTAGGCGTTCTTGAGCGCCTCGAAAGCGCGCTCGCTTTGCATGAACAGGTAACCGTGCTTTTCCGCAGAATGAGGCTTGAGTATGCGGCTGCACATCATCGGCGTGAGCGTGAGAGAAACGAATCCTGAAATCAGCACGGCGACCATGATGACGATCGCGAACTCGTGCAGCAGCCGCCCGAGTATGCCGCCCATGAACAGCACTGGAATGAATACCGCGACCAGTGAAATCGTCATCGACA
>CAKKSJ010000173.1 GCA_919902965.1 Burkholderiales bacterium | reverse complement strand
ATGGAATTGCACAGCGAAAATATTATCCTGCGCCACGGCGCAGGTAAAGGGGAAAGCGTAGACGCTGTACCCGGCGACCAGTTCGGGATTGCCCGCCTCGACGTAAAAACTGTGCACGAAATAATAGCGGTTGGCGTCGGCGATGCCGCGCCACAGCGGGTGCGGCTCGGTCTGCACAACCTCATTCCAGCCCATGTGCGGCACTTTGAGCTTGCCGCCCTGCGCATCTTTCATCGCTTCCGGCGGAAAACGCCGGACCTGCCCGGGAAAAACGCCCAAACCCGGCGTATCGCCTTCTTCGCTGCGCTCGAACAGCATCTGCAAACCGATGCATATGCCGAGAAAGGGCTTGCTGCGCGCCGCCTCCAGTATCGCCGGGCGCAGGCCCCGCGCGTCCATTTCGCGCATGCAGTCGGGCATCGCGCCCTGCCCCGGGAACACGACGCGCTCGGCCCGGCGCACCAGCGCGGGGTCCGAGGTTACGTAGACCTGCGCGTCCGGCGCGACGTGCTCCAGCGCCTTGGACACTGAGCGCAGGTTTCCCATGCCATAGTCAATTACTGCGATTGAGCTCATTACAGGTGCTGGTGGACGGATTTGATCGACAAGATTCCATACGGCGGGCGGGCATCCGGCAGGCGCGTGCCGCGCCGACCCCATGCAATCCCTTCAACGGCGTGAAATCACAGGCTGCCCTTGGTCGAGGGAATCGTGCCCGCAGCGCGCGCATCCAGTTCAGCCGCCATGCGCAGCGCGCGGCCGAAGGCCTTGAACACGGTCTCGCACTGATGGTGTGCGTTGTCGCCACGCAAATTGTCGATGTGCAAGCTCGCCTGGGCGTGATTGACGAATCCCTGGAAAAATTCATGCACCAGGTCGACATCGAACTCGCCGATCCAGGCGCGGCTGAATTTGACCTGAAATACGAGTCCGGGACGTCCGGAAAAATCGATCACCACCCGGGACAGTGCCTCGTCCAGCGGCACGTAGGCGTGACCATAGCGGCGCAGTCCGCGCTTGTCGCCGAGCGCAGCGGCCACGGCCTGTCCGAGGGCGATGCCTATATCCTCGACGCTGTGATGGGCGTCGATGTGCAAATCCCCTTTGGCAGCGATCTCCAGATCGATCATGCCGTGCCGCGCAACCTGGTCCAGCATATGGTCGAGAAAAGGCAGGCCGGTGGCCAGTTTTGCCGAACCGCTGCCGTCCAGGTTCAGGCTGACGCTGATCTGGGTTTCATTGGTATTGCGCGTGACAGAGGCAGTACGCATAAATTATAGGCCGTTGGTGTCGGCGGATATCGCCGCATATCGCCGGAATTCCTTGCATTCTAACCCAGTGCGGCACGCGGGCAAACCGGAGCTCGACCGCGCGCACCTATTCCCGTTCTCAAGCGTCTAGGCCAATATTGCCTTCAGGGCTGCGATCAGGGCCTTGCACTGCGCGTCCGTCCCCACGGTGATGCGCAGGAACTGCGCGATGCGCGGCGGATTGCCAAAATGCCGCACCAGGACACCGCGCTCGCGCAAACTGGCGGCAAGTTCGGCGCCAGCGTGCCGGGGATGCCGCGCAAACACGAAATTGGCGGCGGAAGGCAACACCTCGAAGCCCAGGGACACAAGCTCGTCCCCCAGGCGGGCCCGGGTGGCGATCACTTTGGCGCAACTGCGTTCGTAGTACGCGCGATCCTCCATCGCGGCGGCTGCGCCGGCCAGGGCGAAGCGGTCCAAGGGATAGGAGTTGAAGCTGTCCTTTACGCGGCGCAGGGCTTCGATCAACCCGGCATCCCCGAGCGCGTAGCCCACGCGTAAGCCGGCGAGCGAGCGCGATTTCGACAAGGTGTGCACGACCAGCAGTTGCGGGTAGCGCGCGATCAGTCCGGCTGCCGACTCCGCGCCATAATCCACATACGCTTCGTCGACCACCACCACCGACCCGGTGTTCGCGCGCAACAGGCGCTCGATTTCGGCAAGCGCAAGCGGGATACCGGTGGGCGCGTTCGGATTGGGAAAAATGATGCCGCCGTTCGGCACCAGATAATCGTCGACGCGGACCTCGAAGGACTCGGTCAGCTGCACCTGTTTGTATGCGATCCCGTACAGGCCGCAGTACACGGGATAAAAGCTGTAGCTGACGTCCGGAAACAGCACCGCCTGCTCATGCTTGAGCAGCGCAAGGAAGGTGTGGGCCAGCACCTCGTCGGAACCGTTGCCGACGAACACCTGGGCAGGCGTCAGCTTGTGGAACGCTGCGATGGACTCCCTGAGGCCAGCGCAGCCGGGATCGGGATAAAGACGCAGCGTATCGCCGACCTCGGCACGCAAGGCTGCCAGCACCCGCGGGCTCGGGCCATAGGGACTTTCATTGGTGTTGAGCTTGATCAGCTTGGGCAATTTAGGCTGTTCGCCCGGCACATAGGGCGTCAATCCTGCAACGATCGAACTCCAATAGCGGCTCATAAGCGCAGCCCTCAGGCCCGTCGCAGGCGGTATGCGGCCGAGCGCGCATGCGCCGAAAAGCCCTCGCCCTCAGCCAGGGTGACGGCAATCCGGCCCAGGGTCTGTGCGCCCGCCGCGGACACCTGGATCAGGCTGGAGCGCTTCTGGAAATCGTACACCCCCAGCGGCGAGGAAAAACGCGCACTGCGTGAGGTGGGCAACACGTGGTTGGGCCCGGCGCAGTAGTCGCCGATGGCCTCGGAGCTGTATCCGCCCATGAATATCGCGCCGGCATGGCGTATCTGGCCGACGAGCTTTCCCGCTTCGGCCACCGCCAATTCCAGATGCTCCGGCGCGATGCGATTGGCGATCGTGCACGCCTCCTCCAGGCTGCGCACTTCGATCAGCGCGCCCCTGGCCTTGAGAGACGCCGCGATGACCTCGCGCCGCGGCATCTGCGGCAGCAGTCTTGCCATACTTGCCGCCACCGACTCCATGAACCCTGCGTCCGGGCAGATCAATATGGATTGCGCCACTTCGTCATGTTCGGCTTGCGAGAACAGGTCCATCGCAATCCAATCGGGGTTGACGGACCCGTCGCAGATCACCAGGATTTCCGAGGGGCCCGCGACCATGTCGATCCCGACCACGCCGAACACACGCCGCTTGGCCGCGGCAACATAGGCGTTGCCGGGACCGACGATCTTGTCCACCTGGGCAATGGTTTCGGTGCCGTAGGCGAGCTCGCCGACCGCCTGCGCGCCACCGATGGTGAACACCCGGTCCACACCGGCGATCGCTGCGGCCGCCATGACCAGGTCGTTTTTTTCGCCGCGCGGCGTCGGCACCACCATGACCAGTTCAGCCACGCCGGCCACCTTCGCGGGCAGCGCGTTCATCAGCACCGACGAGGGATAGGCTGCCTTGCCGCCCGGCACATACAGTCCGACGCGGTCTATCGGCGTCACTTTCTGGCCCAGCACCGTGCCGTCAGCCTCGGTGTACTGCCAGGACTGCGCGAGTTGTCTTTCATGGTAGCTGCGCACGCGCAGGGCCGCCTGCTCCAGCGCTTCGCGCTCGGCCCCCGGCAGTGCGTCGCGGGCGCGTGTGAGCAGTTCACGCGGCAGCTCGAGTTCGGCCAGGGTCGCGGCGACTACGCCGTCGAAACGCGCCGTGTAATCGAGCACTGCCGCATCGCCGCGGCTTTTCACCGCCGCCAAGATCTCGGCCACAGTCGCATCCACAGTTTCGTCCTGGGCCGCGTCGAAGGCGGTCAGGCGCGCCAGCCGCGCGTCGAAATC
>CAKKSJ010000172.1 GCA_919902965.1 Burkholderiales bacterium | reverse complement strand
GAATTATTGACGTTGTTGGGTATTTTTTCGCTATAGTTGATCTCCATGATTGGTCTCCTAAATCTGTTCCCAGTTGAATTTCGCTTTCGAGCCGCTGCCGAATACCTTCAGTGCGCCATGCTCGCCGACCGCGTTGGGGCGGTTGAATATCCAGTTCTGCCAGGCCGACAGCCGCGCGAATATGCGTGTTTCCATGGTTTCCGCACCCGTGAATCTCAAGCTCGCTTCCATGCCGGTGAGTGCGTCAGGCGAAAGGCTGGCGCGTTCCTCCAGTGCAATGCGCACTTCCTCATCCCAGTCCAGATCGTCCGGGGTGAAGGTAACCAGACCCAGCTTGGCCGCGTCCTGCGCGTCCAGCTTTTTGCCGATGCTCTGGTGCGCCGCGTGCACGGGTTCCTGCCGTCCGCAATAGCGCGTGGCCAGGCGGGTGAGGTGATTCACCATCGGATAGGTGTCGAAGTTGAGTTCGGACAGCGCCATGCGTGGCGCCTTGTCCGGCGCGTCGGGCAGTTGCAGCATGTAGCCGCGGTCCGCGGCGAGCGCCAGTTCCGCCAGTGTGCCGGCGAAGCAGGAATCCTGGTCGATGATGGCGAACAGGGTGCGCGAGGATACGTCCAGCCGCGCCAGCGTGCGTCGCAGGAAGCCTATGGTTTCGCGCACGAACCAATGCGTGCGGTGCTTTGCCAGGACGGCATCCACGGCGAGCACGCGGTCGATGTCGCCGCGCGTCTTCAGCAGCCAGGTGCCGATTTCAAGTTCATTGGTGCGCAGCATCAGTATCGCGTCATCGAGTTCGCGTGCCATCTGCAGCGGCCACCAGGCAACCCCGGCGGCGAGTATGCCCTCCATCGTGTCGGGTCCGGCCTGCTTCGGTCCCGAAACGGTGAGCGTTGCGCTGCGCGCGTCGCGATCGATGCGCGCGTCCACATATTCGTAGTGATAGCCGCTCGCGTCGATGCCGTACTTGAGCGGGGTGAGGGCGACGCCCCGGGCCGCGCTTGCCTGCCCGCTGGAGGCGGCCAGGCGAGCGGCGTGTTCCAGGACGGCCTGCGCAAACGCCTGCGGTTTCGCGCTGTGATCGACCAGGCCCCAGTCTTTGGCGCGGTCGGCGCGCACGCCTTCGGTGGTGGTGCAGAAAAAATCGGCCAGATCGCGCCGCACTTTTCTCTTGTCGGTGATGCGGGTAAGGCCGCCGGTGCCCGGCAGCACACCCAGCAGAGGCACTTCCGGCAGGCTTACCGTGGAGGAGCGATCGTCTATCATCAGGATTTCATCGCAGGCGAGCGCGACCTCGTAGCCGCCGCCGGCGCAGGTGCCGTTCACGGCGGCGAGAAACCTGAGCCCGTCGTTGCGGCTGGAATCCTCCATGCCGTTGCGCGTCTCGTTGGTGAATTTGCAGAAATTCACTTTCCAGCCGTGAGTGGACTGGCCCAGCATATAGATGTTTGCGCCGGAGCAGAACATGCGCTCGCGCGCCGAGGTGAGCACCACGCAACGCACTTCGGGGTGTTCGAAGCGAATGCGGTTCAGCGCATCGTAGAGCTCGATGTCCACGCCCAGGTCGTAGGAGTTGAGTTTGAGCTTGTAACCGGGCCTGAGTCCTTTGTCCTCGTCCACGTTCATCGCGAGGGTGGCGATCGCGCCATCCACGCTCATGCGCCAGTGCGCGTAGCGTTCGGGATGTGTGCCGAAGCTTACGCGTGTCGGTTCTGTTGTTTTGGTCATGGTTTCTCCTGGTTCAGTCTAAAACAATACGGGAAGCCAGGGGAGGGCGCCTTCCTTTTCCGGCATGCTCCCCGCGTGCTTCCCTGGTCAGGGCCGCAGCCAAACTGCGCTTGCCACGGATTCTAAGTCGCAACCGCGTTGCGCAGCAGTTGCAGACATTGCACTATGCTCTTGCGAGCAGTGTCGATGGTCACATCGGCGCGGCCATACAGGGCGTTACGGCCGCGCAGGATGCGGTGCAAATCTTCCATGGCTTCCAGATTGCCGGTCATCGGCCTGGTGTCGCCCTGGGCGACTACGCGCGCCATGTGCTCTTCGGGCTGGGCTTTAAGCCATACGGTGCGGCAGGTCGAGAGCAACAAATCGTAAGTGCCGGGTTCAGACACGATGGATCCGCCGGTCGCGATGACCGCGCGCTCGTTCTTCTTGACCACGTTCTCCAGGCAGCGCCGCTCGTAGCGGCGATAGCCGGCCTGGCCGTAGAGCAGGAAGATTTCCGACAAACTGGTTCCGGCGTCGCGTTCGACTTCGCGATCGAGTTCGATGAAGGGCACATCGAGTTGTTTCGCCAACTGACTGCCTAGCGTGGACTTGCCGGCGCCGCGCAGTCCGATCAGGGCCACGCGTTTCATGCGGTCGCTGTGTGCGGTACCGTAGTCACGCAGTAACTGCGAGCGGACCAGCGCGAGTTTTTGCGCCGGCAGGCGCTGCAGGAACTGCCAGATCAGCGCGAGTTCCACCGGCTGCTCCTGGCCTTGCTGCAGGAATTCGGTCAGGGACAGATTCAGCGCGGCAGCGATTCTTTGCAGCAGCAGCACCGATATATTGCCCAGCCCGGATTCAAGCTGGGCGAGATAGCGTTCGGACACGCCTGAGTCTCGCGCCAGGATCCTGCGCGTCATGCCGCGCCGCGCGCGGGCATCACGCACGCGCTCGCCCAGGGCGCGCAGGAAGGCCGCGTCCGCCGCAGCATTCAAGTTGTTTTTCTGCGCTGTTTCGCGCGCGTCCATCGCTGCTTCCGGGAAGCTTGACCTGGTCTGCATTATAATGCTTGCGAAAATGATAAATAGAATTATAATGCACAAAACCGGAATAGCAAGCGTCCGAGGGTAGAATCAGAAACCATTCAAGAGAGGAGGGTTTTTCCATGATTAGATCGTTGCGTATCCTGCTGGCCTTGTCCCTGGCCGGCGCTGCTGCTTCCGCGTTTGCCGATATCACCGTCGGTGTCAATCTGTCCACCACCGGACCGGCGGCATCGCTGGGCATTCCGGAAAAGAACACCATTGCGCTGCTGCCGACCAGCATCGGCGGGCAAAAGGTGAATTACATCGTGCTGGATGACGCCACCGATCCGACTGCCGCATCCAAGAACGCGAGAAAGCTGGTATCCGAGGACAAGGTCGATGTCATCATCGGCGGGACTATCACGCCCTCATCGAGCGCCGTGCTGGAAGTGGCGGCAGAAACCAAGACCCCGCAAATCGCCTTGGCGCCGTTCGCGCCCGCGGCCGACAAGGCCGCATGGGTGTTCCAGATGCCGCAGGATTTCGGCATCATGGCCAACGCCATCGTCGACCACATGGTGGCCAACGGCGTGAAGTCGGTTGCATTCATCGGTTACACCGACGGCTATGGCGAACTGTGGCTGCGTGTAATGAATGGCATTTCCGCGGCCAAAGGCATCAAGATGGTGGCGGTCGAGCGTTTCAATCGCACCGACACCAGCGTTGCCGGCCAGACGCTCAAGATGATGAGCATGAATCCGGATGCGGTGCTGGTGGTGGGTTCGGGCACGCCGGCGGCCATGCCGCAGGCGACTTTGGTCGAGCGCGGCTACAAGGGGCGCATTTACCAGACGCACGGCGTGGCCAACAAGGATTTCCTGCGCGTGGGCGGCAAGAACGTGGAGGGCGCTGTATTGCCGGTCGGTCCTATCCTGGTTGCGGAACAATTGCCCGACAGCAACGCGAGCAAGAAAGCCGCACTGAACTACATCAAGGTCTATGAGGCCGCCTACGGCGCGGACAGCCGCAATTCATTCGGTGCGCATGCATGGGACGCGGGACTGCTGCTGCAGCAGGCGATCCCCGCGGCCTTGAAAAAAGCCAAGCCCGGAACGCCCGAGTTCCGCGCTGCGCTGCGCGAGGCGATGGAAAACGTGAAGGAACTGCCTGCGAACCACGGTGTATTCAGTTTTTCGGCCAGCAATCACAAAGGGCTGGACGGTCGCGCAGTGGTGATGGTGCGCGTGGAGAATGGAAACTGGAAGCTGATGCGCTGAGATCTGCGGCGAAATGACCGCGTTGGCCGCTGACCGTAAGAGCTGGCGGCCGGCGCGGTTTGGATGAAAAGCAAGCGGGCAGACCGCGATCGCGGCGGCCTGCCGGATACCGGCAGTGGAGGAGCGCCATGACAACGCCGATGCAGTTTCAGCAGCTGGTTGAGCCGGTCGCGCGCTACGCGCAGGGCCGCGCCGTGGACGCGACGCTGCAGGCCGATCTCAATCTGAAATTTCCACCAGAAGGCGTAACGTTTCAGCAAATTCGCGACGCCTGCCACGCCGGCATCGCCGCGGGCTGGTTGTGCAACCAGGGCGACGCGAAGCGGCGCTACGGCAGGATTTTCGAGCCGGGCGCGGCGACGCATGGATTCAGCGTGGACGTGGTCGATATTACCGATCTGGTCGGCAATCATCACCGCCATCCCAGCGGGGAAATCGACATGATCATGCCGGTCAACCCGGAGGCCAGATTCGACGACCAGGGGGCTGGATGGCTGGTATATCCGGCAGACTCCGCACACCGGCCGACCGTGACCGGAGGCCGCGCCCTGATCCTGTACCTGCTGCCCGATGGCGAAATCGAATGGACCACTCAATAAGCACCGAGCGAGGAGAGCGACATGCCGGGACTATCGTCTGCAGACCATAGTGTCAGCCCGCCGAAAGTAACCATACCGAGGCAGTTCAATGCCGCGCACGATTTGATCGAGCGCAATCTCGGCGCCGGACGTTCGGCCAAGACCGCGTTCATCGATGATGCCGGCAGCATGAGCTACGGCCAGCTCGCCGAGCGCGCCAACCGCGCCGCCAATGCGCTGGTGGGGCTGGGCCTGGGAGCGGAAGACCGCATCATGCTGGCGCTGCTGGATACGGTCGATTTTCCCAGTGTGTTCCTGGGCGCGATCAAGGCCGGCATCGTGCCCATCGCCGGCAATACCCTGCTGACTGCGGCAGATTACGAATTCATGCTCAACGACAGCCGCGCCAAGGCGCTGGTGGTATCGGAGGCTTTGCTGCCAACTTTTGCGCCGCTGCTGGACAAGACGTCCGGCAAACTGCCGTTTCTGCAGCATGTGATCGTGTCGGGCGCGGATGCGCACGGCCGCCTGTCGCTCGCCCAGTTGATGGAGAAGGCCGGCATTGCCTGCGAACCGGCGCCGACCACCTGCGACGACGCGTGTTTCTGGCTCTACTCCTCGGGTTCGACCGGCACGCCCAAGGGGACGGTGCATATGCACTCCCACCTGATCCAGACGGCCGAGCTCTATGCGATACCGGTGCTGGGCATACGCGAAGATGACCTGGTGTTTTCGGCGGCGAAACTGTTCTTCGCCTATGGCCTGGGCAATTCGCTCACCTTTCCGATGTCGGTCGGGGCCACCGCCATACTAATGGCGGAGCGTCCGACTCCGGCAGCCGTATTCCAGCGCCTGCAGCAGCTTAGGCCGACGATCTTTTACGGCGTGCCCACGCTGTATGCGGCGCTGCTCGCCAGTCCCGACATCCCTGAACGCGAAGCGCTCAATCTGCGCGTGTGCACCTCGGCGGGCGAAGCGCTGCCGGCCGACATCGGCGAACGCTGGACCAGGCATTTCGGTGTGGAAATCCTGGATGGCATCGGATCGACCGAGATGCTGCATATATTCGTGTCGAACCGGCCGGGCGAGGTGCGCTACGGCACGACCGGCAAGGCCGTGCCGGGGTACGCGCTGCGTGTGGTGGATGACGCCGGCAATCAGGTGAAAACCGGCGAGATCGGGGAATTGCAGATCAACGGCCCGACCAGCGCCGCCTGCTACTGGAACAATCGCGCCAAGAGCCGCGCCACCTTCATGGGCGACTGGACGCGCAGCGGCGACAAGT
>CAKKSJ010000171.1 GCA_919902965.1 Burkholderiales bacterium | reverse complement strand
TTTTTGCATTCTTCGCCTCCGTAGTGCCTGGTTCATGTCGCCTTCGAGGATGAAGGCGGTGAGCGTGGAAATCATGTAGCCGGTCACGCCTATGCCTATCATGGCGATGCCCATGGTGAATACGCGCCCGCCGGGCGAGTGGCTGAGATCGACGATCTCGCCATAGCCGATGGTGGCGACGGTGATGAATGTCATGTACAGGCCGTCCAGCCAGGACACTTGCGGCCCGCCGATGATCTTGTAGCCGATCATGCCGATCAGGTTGACGCTGATCAGCGCCAGCGCCGGGGTGGTGAAGCGCTGCAGGACGCGCTGCGCGATCTTGTCAGAGGCCATGTTTGCTGCGCAGTTGGCCGCGCCTGCGCCAGGCACGGATCACGTAGGCGCGCCAGCCGATCTGCACGCAGGCGTAACCGAGTGCGGCCATGATCACCGCCAGGGCCATCAGGCCGACCGCCAGCGGCGTGCCCAGGGACAGCGACCAGTCCATGAAAGTCCTGAACGACGCACCCAGCTGCGACCACTCCATTTCCGGAGGCGCGCGGAACGCCGTGCCGTTAGCGCCGATGATCAGCCGGCCGATCAGGTAGGCGAGCACGTACAGCGGACCTATGGTGAAGGGATTGGTGTAGAAGGTGGTGACCAGCGCCACCGGCAGGTTCACCCGCAGCACCACGGCGATCGGCGCCGCGACCAGCATCTGGAACGGGCCGGGGACCAGGCCTGCGAACATGCCTACCGCCACGCCGCCCGCCACCGAGTGGCGGTTCAGATGCCACAGATTCGGATGCTGCAGAAAGCCGCCGAACCGCGCGATATGCCGGTGATTGCGCACGCTTTCGTGGCTGGGGAGGTGCTTTCTGAAGAATTTGCGTGGCATTGAATTCGCGACCGAAACCAGCGGTGATTGTAAGGCAATTCAACCGCATCCACCTTGAGGCGTTAAGTCCAGGAACCCTTGCCGGAATCCTGCTTTGATGCGCTCGAATAGTATCGCGTTTGCCCTGGGCATCTGTCTGTTGCAGCAGCAGCCGCAACTGCCGCCGCTCATCTGGGCTTTGCTGCTATTGCCGGCACTGGCTTTATGGTGGCGCCTGCACGAGGCGAACAGCCGCGCCGCGCTGCTCGCCGCAGTATTGTTGCTGCCCCTATTGTTTGCGGCGACCGGATTTTTCTATTCCGCGGCCCGGGCGCAGTGGCGCCTGGCCGAGCGGCTGCCGCAACAGTGGGAAGGCGTGGACCTCGCCCTCACCGGTGTGGTGGCGAGTTTGCCCCAGCCCTTCGACGGCGGCGTGCGTTTTGATTTCGATGTGGAGCAGGCCGTCCCCGCGGCGGCGCTTCTGCCGCGGCGCATCGCGCTCGCCTGGTACAACGGCGCGAGCCGTGAAGAATTCCGCGATGCGGCGTTCATCCGCGCCGGCGAGCGCTGGCGCTTTAGCGTGCGCCTGAAGCGGCCGCACGGCAACATCAATCCCCACGGTTTCGACTACGAGTCCTGGCTCATGCAGCGCGATATCGGCGCTACCGGCTATGTGCGTCCGGGGGGAAGCTCGCGCCTGGACGATCTGGTAGCGCGGCCCGCCTATCTATTGCAGCGCGCTCGCGAATTCCTGCGCGAACGCCACTGGGCTGCGCTGACCGGCTACCCCTATGCGGGCATTCTGATCGCGCTGGCAATTGGCGACCAGAATGCCATCGATGCGCAGCAATGGCGGCTGTTCGCACGCACCGGGGTGTCGCACCTGATGTCGATTTCCGGCTTGCATGTGACTATGGTGGCAAGCCTGCTGGCGGCGCTGGTTCACTGGTTGTGGCGGCGCTCCTCCGCGCTGATGCTGGCGCTGCCTGCGCGCAAGGCTGCCGCGCTGGCGGGATTTCTCGCCGCGCTGGGCTATTGCCTGATCGCGGGATTCGCCGTGCCGGCGCAGCGCACGCTGTACATGGTGGGCGTCGTCGCGCTGGCACTGTGGCTGGGTCGCGTCAGTTCGGTGTCGCGCGTGCTCTGTGCCGCGCTGCTGCTGGTGCTGGTGCTCGATCCCTGGGCGGTGCTCGCCCCCGGCTTCTGGCTGTCCTTCGGTGCGGTCGCGGTTATTCTGTATGTGGCGACGGGCCGGCTGCGCGCGGGGCAGGCGCCCGAGCCCGGGCAGGGCCGCAGGCTCGCCGCTGGCCTCCTTCAATGGGGGCGGGTGCAATGGGCGATCACCCTGGCACTCGCGCCGCTGCTGCTGGTCTGGTTCCAGCAGATGTCCCTGGTATCGCCGCTGGCCAATGCCATGGCGATACCGCTGGTAAGTCTGGTGGTCACGCCGCTGGCGCTCGCCGGCAGTGTGCTGCCTTTCGATTTCATACTGCAGCTGGCGCATGCAGTGATGGCGGTGCAGATGTGGCTGCTGCAGTGGTGCGCCGCGTTGCCCGCAGCCGTGTGGCAGCAGCACGCGCCCGAAACCTGGACCGTGGCCCTGGCGCTGGCGGGCACCGCATGGATGCTGCTGCCGCGCGGCGTACCGGCGCGCTGGCTGGGTGTGCCGCTGCTGCTGCCGATGTTCACCGTGGTGCCGCCCCTGCCTGCGCAAGGCGCGCTGTGGGTGACGGTGCTGGATGTGGGCCAGGGCCTGGCCATATTCGCGCAGACCCGGGGGCATGCCCTGCTCTACGACGCGGGTCCAGCCTATGGTCCCGATGCCGATAGCGGCAGCCGCGTCATTCTGCCTTTCCTGCGCGCATCGGGCGTCGTGCAGCTCGACGCGATGATCGTCAACCATGACGACAACGACCATGCGGGCGGGGCGGCTACGGTGCTCGCGGGCGTGCCGGTAGCAGCTTTCTACTCGTCCATTCCGCAAACGCACGCGGCCTGGCTCGCGGCCAGCGGATACCGGCTGCCTTGCGCTGCCGGGCGGACCTGGGACTGGGACGGCGTGCATTTCGAGCTGCTGCATCCTACGGCCGAAAGCCATGCCGTCGACCGGATCAAGTCCAATGATCGCAGTTGCGTGCTCAGAATTGCCACGGCCCAGGGCGCGGTGCTGCTCACCGGGGACATAGAGGCGCGTTCGGAGCAGCAGCTGCTCGCGCGCGCACCGGGAAAGTTGCGCGTGGATGTGCTGCTGGCGCCGCACCATAGCAGCCGTACCTCCTCAACGCCGGAATTCATCGCCGCAGCGCAGCCGCGCTGGGTTGTGCTGCCGGTCGGATACCGCAACCGTTTCGGCCATCCGCAGGAGCAGGTGCTCGAGCGCTATCGCGCCAGCGGCGCGCAGATGCTGCGCACCGACCAGGCCGGCGCGGTGCTGGTGCGCCTGGACGGCGAGGGGATCAGCGTGCAGGCCTACCGCGAGTTGAGAAAGCGCTACTGGCATGCGCAATGAAATGCGGCTTACACGCAGTGCGCATGCCTGCCGGCGGGTGTCGCATTTCGGCCTGTTATACTTTTGGCGCCAGCGCGCGCTCGAACCCTATCGGGACTGCGTCGCCCACGACCAGGGGAGTCACCGATGAGCGAGGAATTCCGGCAGCGCAAGCTACAGTGCATCACCGCCAGCGGATTGCACCGGCTCGCCTATAACGAGTGGGGCGATCCGGCCAATCGCAGGGTACTGGTATGCGTGCACGGTCTGGCGCGCTGCGCGCGCGATTTCGACAGGCTTGCGCGGGCGATGGCGGGCGAATACCGCGTGATCTGTCCCGATGTCCCCGGGCGCGGACACAGCGACTGGCTCAAGAATCCCATGGAATACCAGCCGGAGACCTATGTCGCTGACATGATCACTCTGCTCGCGCGCGCGGACGCCGAGTGCGTGCACTGGGTCGGCACCTCGATGGGCGGTCTGATCGGCATGACGCTCGCCAGCCTGGCGGAAACGCCGGTGGCGAAACTCGTCCTGAACGATGTCGGGCCGGTCATCACCGCTGTGTCGCTCGCCCGCATCGGGCAGTATCTCGGCATGGCGCCGCAGTTTCCCGATTTCGCCGCGGCAGTGCAATACATACGCCTGGTAAGCGCGACCTTCGGCGCGCACAGCGATGCGGAATGGTCCACGCTTACCGAGCATGTCACGCGCAGGCAGCCCGACGGCAGCTACCGCATGCACTACGACCCGGCAATCGCCGTGCCCATCAAAGCAGCCAAGATCGAAAAAGATATCGAACTGTGGCACTACTACGATTCGATCCGCTGCCCGACACTGGTGATCCGCGGCGCCCAGTCCGACTTGCTGCGGCGCGACACCCTGGAGCAAATGGCCGGACGCGGGCCGTATGCCAAGGCGGTGGAGATTCCAGAAGTCGGGCACGCGCCGACGCTGATGCATGCCGATCAGATCGCGATCGTGCGCGATTTTCTGCTGGCTGGTTGATCACCACTCGTTTGCAGGCTTGGGATGTCGGGATCGGGCTGTAGTGAACGGGCTTGCGCGGCCGGCGTCCCGTCCGCGCGGATCGTCGATTGCGCGCGGATGAAAAGCGCATCCGCGCGCCATCGACGACCTTGGGTAAAAACCAAGCTAAACCGCCCTTGCTTTTCATCATAACCGCGCTCTCCGGGCGGATACGCTTTTCATCCGCTCGGAGAACGCGGTTGGCGCGCAGAGCGCGCAACGCTTTCGCGACCCGGCTACACTGGCAGCCGGGCCGCTGGATCCTGGCGGTAGAACAGCACCAGCTGGCCGTAGAGTTCGGGATAGGTCGAACGCACGGCATGCGGCAGGGTGAAAAAAGCTTCGCTGAGGACGGCGAAGAACTCCGCCGGATCCGCGCTCGCGTAAGGGTCAATGACGGTGTCCATGCCGCGATCGACCTGGCCGCAGAACCTCGCGTAGGCCGCTTCCCAGGCCGCGAGCCACTGCGCGCGCGCCATGTCCGCGTGAGCTGCCGGGAAGTCATCCATGTCGCCACGGCTCATGTGCAGTTTGTGCGCGAATTCATGGATCACCACGTTGTAGCCGGCCCCGCCCAGCCTGATGTCCTGCCAGGACAGAATCACCGGCCCGCCGGGCCAGGCTTCCCCGGAGAGTTCGTCTTCGTATTCGTGCACCACGCCGGTTTCGTCCGTTTCTTCGCGCCGTACCCTGAATTCGCCCGGGTAGATGACTATGCCCACCCAGCCCTGATAGGCGTCCAGGCCCAGATTGAGGATGGGCAGGCAGGCCTGCACCGCGATGGAAACGCGCACCGTGTCGCTGGGCGTGAAGCCGCGTGCACCGTGCATTTCCTTTTCTGCCAGAAACAGCACGCTGTAATCGTGCAGACGCTGCCATTCCTCGGCGCTCAGCCCCTGCAGGAAGGGCAGGGCGCCGGTCACGCGCCGCCACAGCGCCGCATCCAGCGTGGAGCGGCGCAGGCTGCGTTTTCTGCGCCAATTCCTGAGAAATCCCAACATCGGGCAATTATCGCCGATTTGCGTTTTGTCACGGCCTTGCGCCTGGCGCGAGCGATATAATCCGCCTATGGATACCGGGGTGCAGACTGCGCGCGTCGATAGGGTCGAGCCGGCGCTCGTTCCGGTCACGGCCGGCCTGCCCGAATCCGAGGCCAGCCGCCTGGGCGCTGCCTATGAATTCGCCCGCTCCCTGTACGCCGGCAAGAAGCTGGGCACCGGCGAGCCTGCGCTGGAACATGCGCTGGGACTTGCCGCCTCCCTGGCCGGACTGCGCCTGGACGCCGAGACACGCATCGCCGGCATGCTGTTCGCCGCGCCTCAGTATCTGGCCGACAGCCAGGACAAGCTCGCTGCCGATTTTGGCGCTGAAGTCGCGAGCCTGGTGGCCGGCGTTGCCAAGCTCAACCGGCTGCGTGTGCTTACCCGTGCACTGGCAGAACAGCAAAGCGGCGCGGCGCACAGTTCCCAGGCCGAGGTGCTGCGCAAAATGCTGCTCGCCATGGTCGAAGACATACGCGTGGTCCTGCTGCGGCTCGCGAGCCGCACCCAGACGCTGCGCTTCATGTCGCGCGCCGCCGATGAACTGCGCCGGCCCTATGCGCAGGAGACGCTGGACATTTACGCGCCGCTCGCCAATCGCCTGGGCATCTGGCAGCTCAAGTGGGAGCTGGAAGACTACGCTTTCCGCTACCTCGAGCCCG
>CAKKSJ010000170.1 GCA_919902965.1 Burkholderiales bacterium | reverse complement strand
ATGTAGATTGATTACCCCAACCAAGAGCGTCAAAAAGACGCCGGAAATCTGAGCTTTTGTGTCATAGCTCCTGATAGTCGCCTGTGTGTCTGCAATAGCATGGAGCAAGCAAGTAACCGTCTGCGTGTTCGGCGTGGCTTCGTGGTCGTCTGCTTTCATAATCCCCTCCCGATGGAGCCTTGGCGACCATATCCTAATCCAACCCCGTTATATGTGGGGGTCATGAGAATATCGGGAGTCAGAGAATGTCAGGCGCTAGAGACGGATTAGCCGCCATTGACGAGGGCTTAATCACCTGAAAACCCGCACCAGCCGTGCATCTCCAGCCGATACCCCCATGCGCTCAACTCAGCGCAAGGACGCGTTCAACTTCTCCAGCATTGCGGACCCGGGACACAGTTCCTTGGCGCCAAGCGTGTTGAAGGGCGTATCCACGGTATTGAGGTGGGCGTGCAGATCGTCCGCGTCGGGCTGGATATAGAGCAGGCCGGTAACGAGCTCGCCTTCGGACTGATGCTCGGCGATGTAGTTGAGCGCCTTGACGCGATCGAGCGGGTCGTACTCGGGATCAGTCTTCCGGAGGCGCAGGATGGAGCCGTCGTGCTGCGGCACGTCGATCACGGCGCCCTCCTGGTAATCGACATGGATCGCGTCGCGCGAAGGCCAGAAGTCGAGCCGGTTGACGGTCTCGTTGTGCTCGCGCACATAGTCGTAGCTCTTGGTGCTGCCTTCGTGGTTGTTGAATGCGACGCAGGGGCTGACGACATCGATGAAGGCCGCGCCCTGGTGGGCGATCGCGCCCTTGATCAGCGGCACAAGCTGTTTCTTGTCGCCGGAGAAGCTGCGCGCGACGTAGGTGGCGCCGAGTTGCAGCGCGAGCGATACCGCGTCCACCGGCGCGTCGCGATTGACCACCCCGCGTTTGGACTTGGAACCCGCATCGGCGGTGGCGGAGAACTGCCCCTTGGTGAGGCCGTAGACGCCGTTGTTCTCGAGGATGTAGGTCAGGTTCACGCCGCGGCGCATGATGTGCGCGAACTGGCCGATGCCAATCGAGGCGGAGTCGCCGTCGCCGGAAACGCCGAGGTAGATCAGCTCGCGGTTGGCGAGATTGGCGCCGGTCAGCACCGAGGGCATCCTGCCGTGCACGCTGTTGAAACCGTGCGAGCTGCCGAGAAAATAGTCGGGCGTCTTCGAACTGCAACCGATCCCGGAAAGCTTGGCGACGCGGTGCGGCTGGATGTCCAATTCCCAGCAGGCCTGGATGATGGCCGCCGATATCGAGTCGTGGCCGCAGCCGGCGCACAGCGTGGAAATCTTGCCCTCGTAGTCGCGGCGTGTATAGCCGACCTTGTTCTTCTGCAGCGTCGGGTGATGCAGCCTGGGCTTGGTCAGATAGGTCATTGCCGGATTCCCTTTTTCAGCCGCGCCGGCGGCAAACCAGAACCGTTGCCACATTTGGCAATCAATACCGTCGAATAGTGGCTACAGCCGTGCATTCTGACAATTGAAAGTTGAATATTTTCCACGCTCATGCGGCTTTGTCCTTTTTCAGCGGGCGCACATTCAGCGCCGCGGCGACTGCCGCGATTTCCCTGACGATAAAGCGCGCCGTAATCGGGGTGCCGTCGTAATGCAGCACCGAAATCAGGCTGGCTGGATTGATGTGCGCCTCGTTCACGAGCATGGTTTTGAGTTGCGCGTCGCGGTTCTGCTCGACCACGAATACCTTCGAGTGCGCGGCGACGAAATCGGCGATTTCGTCCTGGAACGGGAATGCACGCACGCGCAGCGCATTGACGTAAATGCCCTGCGCCGCGAGTAAATCCAGCGCCTCGGCCATCGCCGGGCTGGTGGAACCGAAATAAATCACGCCGAAGCGCGCCGGATGCCGCGCCGCAGTGAGCAGGGGCTTGGGCACCAGCGACTTCGCGGTCTCGAATTTTTTCAGCAAGCGCTGCATATTGTCGACGTAATCCGGTCCCGCTTCGGAATAACGCGCGTAGCGGTCCTTGGTGGTGCCGCGGGTGAAATAGGCGCCGCGCGTGGGATGGGTGCCGGGATAAGTGCGGTAGGTGATGCCGTCGCCGTCCACGTCGAGATAGCGCCCGAAGTCCTTGCCCGCCTGCAGTTCCGCGGCGCTCATCACCTTGCCGCGGTCATAGACCCTGGCGTCGTCCCACTCGAGCGGCTCGCACAGGCGCGTATTCATGCCGATATCGAGGTCGGTCATCACGAACACCGGCGTCTGCAGCCGGTCGGCCAGATCGAGCGCCTGCGCGGTGAAATCGAAACACTCCTTCGGGTCTTCCGGAAACAGCAACACGTGCTTGGTGTCGCCGTGCGAGGCGTAGGCGGTGGACAGGATGTCCGCCTGCTGCGTGCGCGTGGGCATGCCGGTGGAAGGGCCGCCGCGCTGCACGTTGATAATGGTCGCCGGGATCTCGGCGAAATAGGCCAGCCCGATGAATTCGCTCATCAGCGAAATACCCGGACCGGAGGTCGCGGTGAAGGCGCGCGCGCCGTTCCAGCCGGCGCCGGTGACGATGCCGATCGAAGCGAGTTCGTCCTCGGCCTGCACGATGGCGAACTTGTTCTTGCCGCTCGCCTCATCCACGCGCAGCCGCTTGCAATGGCGCTCGAACGCCTCTGCAACCGAGGACGAGGGCGTGATCGGGTACCAGGCGCACACCGTGGCGCCGCCATACACCGCGCCCAGCGCGGCAGCGCTATTGCCTTCCATGAAAATCCTGTTGCCGACGGCGTCGGCCTTTTTGATGCGCAGTCCGATCGGGCACTTGAGATGGGCGAGCGCGTAGTCGCGCCCCATCTGCATGGCATTCAGGTTGGGCTTCAACAGCTTTTCCTTGCCCTTGTACTGCTCGCCGATCAGCTCGGCGATCGCGCCCGCGTCCATGTCGAGCAGCGCCGCAAGCGCGCCCACATAAATGATGTTCTTGAACAGCTGACGCTGGCGCGAGTCTTCGTAGGTGGCGTTGCAGATGTCGGTCAGCGGTATGCCGAGAACCTTGATGTCGTCGCGGAATTTTGAAGCCGGCAGCGTCCGGGTGCTGTCGTAGAACAGATAGCCGCCGGGCTCGATCTCGGCGAGGTCCTGGTTCCAGGTCTGCGGATTCATCGCCACCATCAGATCCACCCCGCCGCGGCGGCCGAGCCAGCCGCGTTCGGTCACGCGCACTTCGTACCAGGTAGGCAGGCCCTGGATATTGGACGGGAAAATATTGCGCGGACTCACCGGCACGCCCATCCTGAGGATGGCGCGCGCGAACAGTTCGTTGGCCGAGGCCGAGCCCGAACCATTGACGTTGGCGAACTTTACGACGAAGTCATTCACCGCCTGGATGGGTTTGACCTTCATGCCTCCGCCTCCGAACCGACAAAACCGATATACACACCGCGATGTCGGCGTCCGCCGGCACTCGCACTCGCCGCATCCCCGCTGCGCGGGGCCCCTGCTCCTACACTCATGCCGGTACCGGCTCCTTCCTGGGCGCGCGGCTGCGGCAAGCGGGGCCGGCGGGCGTCGTTTCGAGCAGGAATTTCTGCATATCCCAGGCGCCGGTGGGACAGCGCTCGGCGCACAGGCCGCAGTGCAGGCACACGTCCTCGTCCTTGGCCATGATGCGGCCGGTCCTGAGCGTTTCCGAGATATACAGATCCTGCGCGAGGTTGGTCGCCGGCGCGCTGAGCCGCGTGCGCAGCTCGCGCTCCTCGCCATTGATGGTGAAGCTGATGCAATCCATCGGGCAGATGTCGACGCAGGCGTCGCACTCGATGCACTTGGTGTTGATGAATACGGTCTGCACGTCACAGTTAAGGCAGCGCTCCGCCTCCTTCCACGCAGTGGCGCGGTCGAAGCCGATCTCGACCTCGACCTTGATATTCTTCAGCGTCTGGCTGACATCGCGCCAGGGCACCTTGTAGCGCCGGTCCAGTGCGATTTCGTTGTCGTAGCTCCATTCGTGGATGCCCATTTTCTGCGACATCAGGTGCACCATGGGCGGCGGGCGCTTCGCCACGTCCTCGCCCTGGCAGAACTTGTCGATCGAAACCGCGGCTTCGTGGCCGTGGGCGACGGCCCAGATGATGTTCTTCGGGCCGAAGGCCGCGTCGCCGCCGAAGTACACACCCGGCAGCGAGGACTGAAACGTAGTCTTGTCCACCACCGGCATGCCCGATTCGTCGAAGGCAATGCCGCAATCCTGCTCGATCCAGGGAAAGGCATTCTCCTGGCCGACCGCGACCAGCACCTCATCGCATTCGAAATGCTGGTCGGGCTCGCCTGTGGGTTTCAGGCTGCGGCGGCCCTTCTCGTCATATTGCGCTGCGACCTTTTCGAAGCTGACGCCGGTCAGTTTGCCTTTGTGGTGAGTGAACTCCTTGGGCACGAGGTAGTTGAGTATGGGGATGCCTTCGTGTGCGGCGTCCTCCTTCTCCCAGGGCGAGGCCTTCATCTGGTCGAAGCCGGAGCGCACGATCACCTTCACGTCCTCGCCGCCGAGGCGCTTGCTGGTGCGGCAACAGTCCATGGCGGTATTGCCGCCGCCGAGCACGATGACGCGCTTGGAGATTTTCTTGATATGCCCGAAAGAGACGCTCGCGAGCCAGTCGATGCCGATGTGCACGTGTTTGGCCGCTTCCTTGCGCCCCGGAACATCGAGGTCGCGGCCGCGCGGTGCGCCCGAGCCGACGAAAACCGCAGCGTAGCCCTCGGCCAGCAGCGCCTTCATGCTGTCCACGCGCCTGCCCGCGCGAAACTCGATGCCCAGACCGAGAATATAGCCGACCTCCTCGTCGATCACTTCCTCGGGCAGGCGAAACCGGGGTATCTGGCTGCGGATCATGCCGCCGGCCTTGACATCGCCATCGTAGACGACGACATGATAGCCATGCGGCGCGAGGTCGCGCGCCACGGTGAGCGAGGCCGGGCCGGCACCGACGCAGGCGATGCGTTTGCCGTTCTTTTTCTTCGGCAGCTTCGGCAGGCGCGAACGTATGTCGTCCTTGTTGTCGGCAGCGACGCGCTTCAGGCGGCAGATCACGACCGGTTCCCTGGCGGCGCCAGGCGCGGCGCCCGCCGCGCCAAGTGCGGCACCATGTGCATCATCAACCGGCAGGTCCTCGACGCGGCTGCGGCGGCAAGCAGGCTCGCAGGGCCGGTCACAGGTGCGTCCGAGAATGCCGGGAAATACATTCGACTTCCAGTTGACCATGTAGGCATCGTCGTAGCGGCCTGCCGCGATCAAGCGGATGTATTCCGGAACGGGGGTATGGGCCGGGCAGGCCCATTGACAGTCGACAACTTTGTGGAAGTATTCTGGCGCGCCAATATCAGTCGGCTTCAATCAATTGCTCCTTCCCCGCGCCTGCCTGGCCCGCCAGGATTGGTACGGGCTCCGGGTCGCCGGGAGGGCGTAACTCTACTCTGGGCATAGCGCAGTGAACAGCGGCTTTTTTCAATCGCAAACCCGGCGCGGCGGGGAACTTCAAGCGGCAGTCGCGCGGCAGACACAGCCCATCCCGGTCAGGCCGCGCGTGCCGGGCGCGAGCGCCATACCCTTGCTGGTGGCAGGGTCTTCGCGCGCGCCGCTTAAGTCTAGATATCGGGTGAGCCGCCCGTGCCGGAGCGGGAACGCGGTTCCGCAATATGGCGGCGCATATGGTCCATGATCTGCAAACCGGCCGCGGCGAATGCGTCGCGCACCGCGATCAGGACGTCGTCGGGGTGTTCACGGTTGACCACGATTTCCGTTCCCGGCAGCGTGATGATCAATTGCACCGCGAACTGCGCACTCTGCCGGTTTTCACCTTGCTGCACCTCCGCGAGCACCCGGCAAGTGCGCACGCGATCGTAAAGATTCTTCAGCTGCTGCGCCTCTTCGGTAATCTGGCGTTCGACCTCGCCAGACGAGGGAATGCCGCGCAATGCGATCTCGATTGGATTGTGCATTGTTTCCCTCCGATGCTGCGCGTAGCGGCCCGGTTGTCATCGCCGTAGTAGGGGAGCAGGCTCCAGTCCTTTCTGCCGCTCACGCCACCCCGGCAACCGATCCCGCTGGCGCGTTCCTTGTGCCCGCCGGTGCCGGCGACCGTTTCGACGAGAATGAAACAGACTCCGACAACCGGATTTCATCCTAGCGACAAAGCTCGCCGTGCTGTTGACATTGGTCAAGAAAGGCGCGCCGGCGATCGCTGGCAGCTGCATTTGCGCCGCGCGCTTTTCGATTCAGCAGACAGGCCAAGCAGCCTTGTCCGTCCGGGAGGTCGCTCTATACGCATGATTTCCCTATAATCCCGTTTGTCGCCGCGCAGTCGCTACTGCGCCAAATCGGGAGTTGGATTTGCAGCAACAGCCGGCCCAGCCTGACCTGCCTGCAGGTACGACGCAGCCGCGGCCGAAACTCACGCGGCAGCTGCGCCTGCTGGTGCTCGGCCTGGGCACCCTGGCGATGCTCGCCGTGGTCTCCGGCACGGCGCTCAGCCTGTGGCGCATGCATGACGATGCGATCGAGCAGGCCGGGAGCCATCTGCTCGGCCTGGCGCAGGTGCTGGGCGAGCAAACCCTGAGATCGACGCATGCCATAGACGCGGTGCTCGCCGCCGCAGCCGAAAACGCGCGCCGGTCAGTTAAACAGGGCAGGGTCGAGCCCTCGCAACAGCTGCACCAGCATCTGCGCGAAACCATCGCGGCTACGCCCTACGTGCGCGCGCTGCTGCTGACCGACGCGGACGGCAAGCTGATCCTGCATACGGCGCAATTCCCGCCGTCGGCACTCGAGTACGAAGACCGCGAATATTTCCGCGCGCATCGCGCGAAGCGGGATCAGCGCCTGATGCTGTCGGCACCGGTCATCGGCCGGATAGGCGCCAAGCCGAGCATCCCCATCAGCCGCAGGGTCGAAGCTGAAGGCGGGCGCTTCCTCGGCGTCATTACCGCCGATGTCGACCCCGCCTTTTTCCTGTGGCCGAAAGTCCTGAAGGAACTCGGACCGGACGGCATCGTGCGGCTGCTGCGCCGCGACGGCGTGCTGCTTACCGGCTATCCCCTGGCCCTCGCCGAAGCCGCCGGCGATTATCGCGACACCGCGCTGCTCACCGAGGACGTCGAGGTCGCGCCCGGGCTGTTTCGCCACGCCGGAAGCGCGAACCCGGCCGAACGCATCAGCGCGGTATACCGGCTGGAGCAATTCCCGCTGGTGATTACCGTCAGTTCGTCCATGCATTTCGTACTACGGTCATGGAAACGCAGCGTCTGGCAGTTCGGTGCCCTGGCCGCGTTCACCGCCATTTTGTTCGGTGCGATCACCCTTTCGCTCGCGCGTCAATTGCGCATCGACGCAGAACTCAAGGCTAGCGTGATCGAGTCCGAAGGGCGGCTCCAGGCCATCATTCAGTCCGCAATGGACGCCATTATTATCGCGGATGCGGAACAGCGCATCGTTCTGTTCAACGCCGCGGCGGAGCGCATCTTCGGCTGCACCGGCGCGGGCGCGATCGGCGCCGATATCGGGCGCTTCATACCGGGACTGCGGCTGACACCACGGCCCCGGCACCAGGTCGAGGGCGAGGTCGCGGACAGTTCCTTGCGCAACCTGGGCGAGCACCTCGCACTCACCGGCGTGCGCGCCGGCGACAGCGAATTTCCGATAGACGCCTCGATTTCGCAGGTTCAGTTGCGCGGCGTGGCGCACTTCATCGCGATACTGCGCGACGTCACCGAGCGCAGGCGGGTCGAGGCAGCGCTGCGCGAGAACGAGCAGCACTACCAAGCCCTGTTCAGCCAGGCCATGGATGGTATTCTGCTGCTGGACGCGCAGGGCAATATCGTCGACGTCAACGGCTCGTTCGCGCGCATGCACGGCTACGCGGTCGAAGAACTGCTGCAAATGAATTTGAGCAAACTCGACACACCGGAAACGCTGGCGCTCGCCCCCGGGCGCATTGCGCGGATACTGGACGGGGGGGCGATCAGTTTCGAAGTGGAGCACTATCACAAGGACGGCCATATCCTGCCCATGGATGTCGCGACCTCCGCCATCGATATCGGCGGAAGAATGTACGTGCTGGCGTTTCATCGCGATATCGCCGAACGCAGGCGCGCCGAGCAGGAGCTGAGGCGCTCGCAGCAGGCGCTGCGCGGCCTGTCCAAGGCCGCCAACAAGGCCCTCGAGGCCGAGCGCCGGCGCACCGCGCGCGAGCTGCACGACGAACTCGGTCAATCTCTCACTGCGCTCAAGATGGATCTCGAGTCACTGCGCTCCGCCTTGCCGCCGGGGCAGCCGGAGCTGGAAGAGCGTGCCCTGGCGATGCACGCGCTGCTCGGCGGCACGATCGCGGCTACGCGCCGGATTGCCGCCGATCTGCGGCCCCTTATGCTGGACGATCTGGGCCTCGCCGCGGCGCTGGACTGGCTGACGCAGAATTTTTCCAAGCATACCGGCATCGCCACCGACCTGGTCATAGACGACACCGTGGCCCAGGTGCCGGAACCGATTGCCTCGGCCCTGTACCGCATCACCCAGGAATCGCTCACCAACGTGGCCAAATACGCGCAAGCCACCAACGCCGAAATCCGCCTCGAACGCGACGGCGACTGGGTGCAGCTGCTGGTGCGCGACAACGGCCGCGGCATCGAGGCGGCCGACCAGGAAAAGCGCGGCACCTTCGGGCTGCTGGGCATACGCGAACGCGTCATGCTGCTCGGCGGTGAAGTTGCCATCCTGGGCGCGCGCGGGCAAGGCAGCGAAGTGCGCGCGCGCATCCCGCTTGCCGCCGCCGACGCCGAGGCGGCCGCGTGACGCGCATTCTCATCGCAGACGATCACGCCATTGTGCGCGACGGCCTGCGCCGCATTCTCCAGAGCGCGCCCGGCATCGAGGTCGCAGGTGAAGCGGTGGACGGCAACGAAGTGATGGCGCGGGTGCGCGAAGGCGGCTTCGATCTGTTGCTGCTCGACATGTCCATGCCAGGGAAGAGCGGCATCGAACTGATCAAGTGGACGCTCGCCACCCGGCCCGAACTGGCGGTGCTGGTGCTGTCCATGCACCAGGAGGAACAATACGCGGTGCGCGCCATCCGCGCCGGGGCCTCGGGTTATGTGACCAAGGAGAGCGCCTCTGCGCTGCTGGTCGCGGCGATCCGCAAGGTCGCCGAAGGCGGGATGTACATCAGCTCCGGGGTCGCGGAGCAGCTCGCGCATACGCTCAGGCCGCAGGCGTCGGAGCTACCGCACCAGAACCTGTCCGACCGCGAATACGAGGTGTTCGGACTGCTGGTGGCAGGCGCTTCGGTCTCGGATATCGCGGCACGCCTGCACCTGAGCGGCAAGACCGTGAGCACCCACAAAGCCCGCATACTCGAGAAAATGCGCATGGACAGCGTGGCGGACCTGGTGCGCTATTCCATGACGCACAAACTCGGCGACGCCGCCGACGACTGAGAGCGCATCACCGCAGCACCCCTGGTTCAGCCGCGACTTCGAAATCACCCGTAATTCCGCCGCCCCCACGACCGCGCCCGGGACGGGCTCCAGCTGCCCGCTGTAGGCATCGCCCTACAAGGCCTCAGAAAAACCGCCAGCCAGTTTCAGCCCGGGCCTATGGCGCACGCCGGGCGCCCGGTTCCATACTCGGTGCAACAAGCGGATTTTGGCGGCGGCTATGGAATGCGCAAACGAGGAGGAAAGTCTCATGGTATTTCTGGTTGAAGATTCGCCGGCAATCCGAGCGCGGCTCGCGGCGACCATCAGGGGGATAGAGGGCGCCAAGCTGGTCGGCGAAGCGGGCAGCGTCGGCGCAGCGATCGACGGCATACGCTCGACTCGTCCTAGCGCAGTGATTCTGGACCTGCAACTGGAAGACGGCAGCGGCCTCGACGTGCTCAGGGCGGTGTACCCGGCTGCACCCGGGCTGCACGTCGCAGTGCTCACCAATTACGCCACCGACCAGCACCGCCGCGCCTGCATGGATGCGGGCGCAGAGTACTTTCTCGACAAGTCCTCGGATTTTCCGCGCATCCGGGAAATCGTCCGGCGTTGGGTCGCCCGTCCTGAAGACACCGCCGGTGTCTGACAAACGAATAAGAACTCACAATTACGCCATGGAGAAAAATATGAGCGCCGCAATGTCGCACTATGATGCCCTTGATTTCGGCAGCCTTGAACAATGCTCGGCGAGCGCAACGGAGCGCGAGGGCGCCAACATTTCCGTGCGCGAACTTACCCGCCTGCTGCATATCGACTACCCCGACGAAGCCTGGCTCGCGTGCACGGCGTTCGCGCTGCGCCGGGTGCACGATGGCGAGGCACTGGTGCACTCCGGCGACAAGTTTCACTCGCTCTACATCGTGCGCTCCGGCTGCTTCAAGACCGTCTACACCGATTTTTCCGGCAGCGAACAAGTGCTGGGATTCCCGATGTGCGGAGACCTGATGGGCGCTGATGGCATCGATGGCGGACACTACAAATCCACCGCTGTGTCCCTGGATACGAGCGAAGTCGTGATCCTGCCGCTCACCGGCATGGCGCGACTGACAAACGAGTGCCGCAGCCTGGAAGCCCTGCTGTATCGGGTGCTGAGCCGCGAACTGGTGCGCGTGCAGAACATGACATGGACACTGGGCACACTCGGCGCGGAAGGCCGGGTGGCGGCATTCCTGCTCAATTTGTCCGAGCGGCTCGGCGCCCTGGGCTACTCGCGCTGCTCGTTCAATCTGCGCATGACGCGCCAGGAGATCGGCAGCTACCTCGGGTTGAAGCTGGAAACCGTCAGCAGGGCGCTATCGGCGCTGAATAACGCCCGCATCATCCACGTACACCAGAGAACCATCGACATCGTCGATGCCGACGCACTGCGCGCTGTGATCGACCCGGCTGCGGGGGTTCCAGCCGGCATCGCAGCGCATCCGGCATCGGCTACCGCCCGCAGCGGAAGCAACGACGACGGAAACCCGAGCAAACCACGCTCCCAGTTCCCGTCCGGGCGGGCTTTGCGGCAACTCGCCGCCTGAAATTGTTGCCCTCGCCGCAAGGCGCAAAAGGTATGATTGCGGCGTTTTGCAAATATGAGAGGTACCGACATGTTCAAGCACATACTGGTTCCGACCGACGGATCGACCTTGTCGTTGCGCGCGGTAAAAAACGCGGTCCGCTTCGCCAAGGTCCACGGCGCACGCATTACGGCGTTCTACGCGGCCCCCGAATACCATCCCAATATTGCCGGCGACTATCTGCCGGCGAATTTCGTGCCGCTGGGCGTGTATCAGAAGGAAGTCAAGAAGACCGCCGACAAGTACCTGGCGCAGGTGAAAAAACTCGCGGACGTCGGGGGCGTCGCCTGCTCCGGCCTGTTCGCCAGCAACGATTCACCGTCTCAGGCGATCATCAAGGCCGCGAAGGAAAAAAAATGCGATCTGATTTTCATGGCCTCGCATGGCCGCAGCGGCATCGCCGGGCTGCTGATCGGCAGCGAAACGAACAAGGTGCTCACGCACTGCAAGCTTCCGGTGCTGGTCTATCGATAGCACCTGGCTGAAACACCGCTGCGGAGGCAACGGCCTCCCCCGCGGGGGATATGTCCTTCCAATTAGAACGGAATCAGACAGCGAGCTCCATAGGGCGAATTTCCGCGGCGATCTTGCCTCCTGCTTCGGCTTCGGCCTGCTTCAGGTCGAATGAGCTTTGCAGATTGAGCCAGAACTGCGCGGTAGTGTTGAAATAGCGGGCCAGCCGCAGGGCAGTGTCTGGACTCACGGCCCGCCGCTCACGCACGATGTCGTTGATCCTGGGCGCGGGTACGCGCAACGCCATTGCCAAGGCATGGGAGGTCATTTGGAGCGGGACAAGATACTCTTCCCGAATAATCTCTCCGGGGTGAATCGCCCGCATTTTGTTGGTTGCCATGTTCTACCTCTCAGTGGTAATCAGTTATTTCAACGCCCTCAGGCCCCGCCTTAGTCCAGGTAAAGCACACGCGCCACTGATCGTTGATGCGTATGCTGTGCTGGCCAGCACGGTTCCCGATCAATGCCTCTAATCGGTTGCCAGGTGGCGATTTCAAATCGCGAAGCTCCACGGCATCGTCGAGCATCTGGAGTTTTCGCTGCGCTACGCTCTCGATGTTGCGGAACCGTTTGGGCTCTTTCCTCTCGAAAAGCGCTTCGGTATCGGCGCACCTGAACGAACGTATCGTCATGATTTAAGGTATATCGCGTCGCGTTAAATGTCAAGAGATAGGCGCGGAAACGCGTTGGAGCGCTTCAGACAAGAAAAAGGCCGGAAGCCTTGTATTTACTTGGCGTTACGGCCTTTATCGGACCGCATCGGACGTGTAACTGGTGCCGGGTAAAGGATTCGAACCCTCGACCGTCGCATTACAAATGCGCTGC
>CAKKSJ010000169.1 GCA_919902965.1 Burkholderiales bacterium | reverse complement strand
GGCAGCGCCCGCACTTGCGCGGCCGGCGTCCCGTCCGCGCGGATCGCCGCTTGCGCACGGACGAAAACCACGTCCGCGCGCAATCGGCGATCTTGGATGAAACCCCTGAGCTATTTGTGTCTTTATCCAGAACCGTGTTTTCGCTACGGATACGCATTTCATCCGCACAGAAAGCGCCGCCGGCAACCGGCCATCCTCAGCGCTTGTTGCGGATCGGGATGTTCATTTCCTCGATCTTGATTTCACGCACCAGTTCCGGCACGCCCCAGGCAAACGCAGGGTCGACCTTGATCTTGAAGTGGTACATGGCCTGCAGCGCCTGGTGATCTTCCTTGCGGAACGTCATCTTGCCCTTGGGCGTTTGGAAGGACATGCCTTCCATGGCGGCAATCAGCTTTTCCGTGGCGGTGTTGCCGCCGGTCTTCTTCAGTGCTTCCACCACCGCGATCCCGGCGGACATGCCGCCGGCGGTGAAGAAGTCGGGCGGCGTCTTGAATTTCTTGTAGTGCTCCGCCACCAGCCACTCGTTCACCGGGTTCTTGGGGATGCCGAAGTAATAGTAGGTCGCACCCTCCATGCCGGGGAAGTTCTTGTACGCGGCCATCGCCGGCAGGATGTTGCCGCCGGTAGCGATCTCGATGCCGTAGCGTTTCGGATCAAGGTCAGCGATCTTGAACGGATTTCCGGCCCCGGCCCAGATGATGAATATCACCTTGCGTCCGGGCTTGTCCTTGAGCGCATCGAACAGGCGCTGCGCGCCGGCGGTAAAATCGGTGGTGCTGGTCGGCAGGTATTCTTCGTGCACGATCTTGGCGTGCTTCAGCGCGTCCTTGAACGCCTTGACGCCGTCGCGGCCGAAGGCGTAGTCCTGCGCCAGCGTCGCGACCGACACGCCGGCCTTGTCCAGCGCGACGGCGTTGGAAATCGCGTCTTGCGAGGAATTGCGGCCGGTGCGGAATATGTAGCGGTTCCATTTGTCGCCGGTAATCGAATCGGCCACAGCCGGCTCGACCAGCAGGATCTTTTTGTATTCTTCGGCCACCGGCAGCATCGCCAGCGCCACGCCCGAGCCCGTCGGTCCGATCGCGATATCGGCCTTGTCGTCGGCGAAAGCCGAGGCCAGCTGGGACTTGCCCACGTCGGGCTTGAACTGGCTGTCCTTCTCGATCACCACGAGCTTGCGGCCGTTGACCTTCATCGTGCCGCCGGTCGCGTATTCCAGGCCCATCATGAGTCCGGTCTGAGTCTGCGTCGCGTAGGCTTGGAGCGCGCCGGTCTTGTCGTAGACATGGGCGATCTTGATGTCCTGCGCGGAGGCAAAACCTGCACACAGGGCAAGTGCGAAACCGGCGATGACTGCTTCGATGGCTGATGGTCTGATCTGCATGATTCCTCCTTAGATGTGACTGAACTCCGAACCCGGTCCGGCGCGCAATGCGCGAGTCCCGCCGCAATGCTACCGGAATAGCTCCCTATCCTGTCCGTAACTATGCGCCCATTCACCCCCCGAAAGGGTGGAAAATGCGGACTGCGATGAAACGCCGCCTGCCCACCCCGCCGCTCACTAAACTGGTCCCGCCCTCGAGCGAGGCGCTGCTGCTCGCGCGGCCTGGCGTTCTGGCGCGGTTCTGCGGCTTGCGCGCGGGCAAACTGGCGCTGATCACCGCGCCCAGCGGCTCGGGCAAATCGACCCTGATGGCGCAGGGCTATCTGGCGCTTGCCGCGCAGGGCATGGACGTGTGCTGGCTGTCGCTCGATGCCTCCGACAACGACGTGCAGCGTTTTTGCTCCAGCCTGATCGCGGCGGTGCAGCGCGCGCGTCCCGCGGCGGGCGGCGAGGCCTACGCGATGATGCGCTCGGCGGCGCTGGTGCCGCTGCAGGAAGTGATGGCGAGCCTGATCAATGACCTTACCACCAGCACGGCGCCGCTGGCGGTGTTTCTCGACGACTTCCAGGAGATCACCGACGGCGCGGTGCAATCCGCGGTGAGCTACCTGCTGCAGTATTCGGCCGCCAGCCTGCATATCGCAATCGCCAGTCAAACCCCGGCGCCGCTGGCGGTTGCGCGACTGCGCGCGCGCGGCGCAGTGCTCGAACTGGGCTTTGCCGAGCTGCGCTTCTCTCCGCCGGAAATCCGCGACTACTTGCACGGACTAAAGCAGCTCAAGCTGTCGGAGGCGCAGATCGGCATGCTGGCGGAGCAGACCGAGGGCTGGATCGGCGGCCTGCAGCTGGCGACCATCGCCTTGGCGCAGCGTGCGAGCGCCGCCCCGCCGCTGGCTCTGGAAGCGGGCGAGCGCCCGGGCGACGCCAGTTTCGCCGACTATCTCCTTGAGGACATCGTGTCGCGGCAAACGCCCGCGCTGCGCGAGTTTCTCGATCGCACTGCGGTGCTCGATCAGTTCAGCGTGCCGCTCGCGAATGCGCTCACTGGCAGGCGCGACAGCCACGCGCGCATCGCCGAACTCGAACGCGCCAATCTGTTCATCCTGCGCCTGGACCACGAGCGCATCTGGTACCGCTACCATCATCTGTTTTCCGCCTTCCTGCGCCAGCGCCTCAAGGCGAGCGACCCGGAGTTGCTGAAATCGCTGTACCGGCGCGCCTGCGACTGGCTCGCCAGCAACGAGTTGCACGCCGAGGCGCTGCGCTACGCCTTGCGCGGTGGCTTGTACGGACCGGCGGTGCGGCTGCTCGAGCACCATGGCCGCAGTTTGTTGCGCGAAGCCAATTTCAAGGAGCTGAACTACTGGCTCGAGACATTGCCGCGACCGGCTCTGGCGCGCTCCGCTACGCTGTGCGTGCTTGACGCATGGAGCCAACTCTACCTCGGCGACGCGCTGGCCGCGATCCGCGCCAGCCGCGCCGCGGAACTCGCCATCGAGCGCATCGGCTCCGGCAGGCGCGCGAGCGCGGGACTGCGGACTTTGCGCGCCGAGCTGCAGATCCTGCGCACCATGAGCGGGGTGACGCGTTACGATCTGCCCAACGTCAGCGGGCTTAGGGCGGAACTGCCGCTGTCCTTCGGCCCCGAGGATCCGCTGCAGCGTGCCTATGCCCATGTGGTGTTGGGTTACGCCGAACGTCTGGCCGGCCGGCTGGAGGACGCGCGCGGGCAGTTCTCCGAGGCGGTGCGCATCTCCGACGCCAGTGAACAAACGGTGGTTAACCTGATTGCGCGCTACAACACCGCCATCGTGGATTTCCTGCGCGCTCGTCCCGACATCGCCGCCGCGGAACTCACGCTCTGGCTGCGCGATTCGCGCAACCGGCGCTGGCTCAGGACCGGCAGCGCCGGTTTCCTGCGCACGGCCCTGGCCATCATGCGACTCGAACTCAACCAAACAGCCGCGGCGCTGGCCGAGCTGGACGAGGCGATCGACCTGCTCGACGCCACTCAAACCTACGCCTTCGTCGGCATAGCCCAGGTAGTGCGCGCGCAGGTTCTGGCGCTGCTGGGCGATGGCACGGCCGCCCAGGCCGACCTTGCGCGGGCGCGCGCCGTCGGCGCGGAACGCAACATCGACCGGGTCGCGTTCC
>CAKKSJ010000168.1 GCA_919902965.1 Burkholderiales bacterium | reverse complement strand
GCCATCGCCGCACTTACATCGGTTCCATGCCGGGCAAGATCCTGCAGAACATGTCCAAGGTCGGCGTGCGCAATCCGCTGTTCCTGCTGGATGAAGTCGACAAACTTGGCATGGACTTCCGCGGCGATCCGTCTTCAGCGCTGCTCGAGGTACTGGATCCGGAACAGAATCATACCTTCGTGGATCATTACGTCGAGGTTGAATACGACTTGTCCGAGGTGATGTTCGTGGCTACCGCGAACACCCTCAATATCCCGCCGGCGCTGCTCGATCGCATGGAGGTCATCCGCCTTTCGGGCTATACCGAGGACGAGAAGATAAATATCGCCACGCGCTACCTGCTGCCCAAGCAACTCAAGAACAACGGACTCAAGCTGGAAGAGGTTTCGATTGCCGAATCGGCAATACGCGATGTCATTCGCTATTACAGCCGCGAAGCAGGCGTGCGCAGCCTGGAACGCGAGATTTCCAAGATTTGCCGCAAAGTGGTGAAAATCCTGGTGACCAAGAGCCGCGACAGCAAGATACTGGTAACGGCAAAGAACCTGGACAAGTTCCTCGGTGTGCGCAAATACACCTTTGGCATCGCTGAAAAGAAGAACCAGGTTGGACAGGTGACCGGTCTTGCCTGGACCGAAGTCGGCGGCGAACTGCTGACCATCGAGGCAGTCGTGATGCCGGGCAAGGGTAAGAGCATCACAACGGGCAAACTCGGAGAGGTGATGCAGGAATCGATCCAGGCCGCGCTTACCGTGGTGCGCAGTCGTTCGGCCAAACTCGGCGTTGCCGAGGATTTCTACCAGAAGATCGATCTGCATATCCACCTGCCCGAGGGTGCTACCACCAAGGATGGCCCGAGTGCCGGTATCGGCATCTGCACGGCGATGGTATCGATTCTCACCGGTGTTCCGGTGCGCGCCGATGTGGCGATGACGGGAGAAATAACGCTGCGCGGCGAGGTGCTGCCGATCGGCGGTCTGAAGGAAAAGCTGCTTGCAGCCCACCGCGGTGGCATCAAGACGGTGCTGATTCCGGAAGAAAATGTCAAAGATCTCGCCGAGATAGCCGACAACGTCAAGAACCGCCTGGAGATCGTGCCGGTCAAGTGGATCGATCAGGTGCTGGAACTGGCGCTGGAGCGCAAGCCCGAGGCGCAGAGCAAGAACGACGAGGTCGCGCCGATTGCGCCGGCGACCGAAAGTCCGGCGGCGAGCGAGGTCATCAGGCACTGAGTGCGCGTCGATCGCCGCGCAATAGCACTTGACATGCGTGAATGGCGCTTGCTATAAGATTCCCGTTGCAGTCGCATTCCCGCTCCGGCCAGACGTTTTCTCCAGACTTCATTTTCCATCAGCAAACTCAACCCATACGAGAACAGGGGGTTCAACGTGAACAAGTCCGAAATGATCGATCAAATTGCAAAGTCAGCCGACGTATCCAAGGCGGCCGCCGGTCGTGCGCTGGACGCAACCGTCACGGCGATCAAGACCGCAATGAAAAAAGGCGGCATGGTGACCCTGGTCGGGTTTGGCACTTTCTATGTTGGCAAGCGCGCGGCGCGCAACGGACGCAATCCGCGCACTGGCGCGAGCATCAAGATCAAAGCGGCGCGGGTTCCGAAATTCCGCGCTGGTAAAGCGCTGAAAGATGCGTTAAACTGACGCCCTTTTTGGACCAGAGCGCCCCGCGTATCAATCTGTCCAAGAGGGTGCTTAGCTCAGTTGGTAGAGCGTCGCCTTTACACGGCGAATGTCGGGAGTTCGAGCCTCTCAGCACCCACCAGGGTGTTGCGTATTGCTGGAGTGGTAGTTCAGTTGGTTAGAATGCTGCCCTGTCACGGCAGAGGTCGCGGGTTCGAGTCCCGTCCACTCCGCCAAC
>CAKKSJ010000167.1 GCA_919902965.1 Burkholderiales bacterium | reverse complement strand
TCCCAAAGCGCCATCACCGGGTAGTCGTTGCGCGCCGGTTTGCGGCCGAACTCCTGCACGCCGCCGGTCGAGGGAATTTCCATTACCTCGGCCCAGGCATGGCGCAGCTCGACGCCGACGTTATTCACTGTGGCGACCTTCACATTCATCGGCGGCACCAGCTTGCGGGGCTCGAGCCGCGCATCCGGCGCGAGGCTGCGGCCCTCGGTGCGCACCAGCCGCATCACGTGCCCCTGCTCGTGCACATCGATAATGCAGTAGCCGAATTTCCCGGCGTCGCCGCGGCCGAATTCGTTTCCCGGCGCGACGCGATAGAACTCGCTGTAGTCGTGGCGCAGGAATGCAGTCGAGGGCAGCATGTAGAACTCGGTGCTGCCGATATGGTCGTACCAGAAGTTGTGCACGTGGCCGGCGAAGCAGGCTTCCAGATGGTGTTGGCGTATGAGCCCAAGGAGCCACTCGCGACCGGGTTGATCGATGTTGTCGTAGGTGCTGCGCTCGTCCGTCGCGTAGACGTAGGGCGGGTAGTGGGTGAACAGGAAAATGCGTTTTCCCGCGTGAGCGGCAAACTCGGACTCGAGCCAGCCGCGCTGCTTTTCCTCGCCGGGCAGCCCCGAGTTCATCAGTAGCGCGTTGATCACTACGCAATGGATGGGCCCCTGGTCGAAGGCAAAATAGTCGGCGCCGAAGGTGCGCCGGTAGATCTCTATGTAATTGTCACAGACGATGTCGGCGGGCATCCAGTCGACCGATTTGTCGCCGATGTCGTGGTTGCCCGGGACTAGGTGCATCGGCACCTGCAGCACCTCGGTAATTGCTTTGTAGCGCGCGGCCGCTTCGGCGTAGCTGGGCAGAGAGGGCACCGGATGCACCATGTCACCCAGATGTACGACGAAGGCCGGGGCCGGGTCCAGCGCGGCGATTTCATGCATTACATAGCGGGCGCGGCCATTTGCGCGTGCATTGGTCTGAAACGGAGATAGCGAACGGTGCTCGTCCTCGTTCACATGGGTGTCGGCGACGACGACGAAGGAGAATAGTCGCTTGCCTGCTGGAAGGTGCGTCACGGCAATTGCCTTTTTGAAAAGCTGAGAGATGCCTACATCTGCTCCCAGTACTCTGATGGATCGACCGCCGCGTCGATCACGCTGAAGCGCCGGCTGGCTACCGCCTCGCGCAGCGCCTGATCAAAAGATGTGATGTTGTCCACGCGCACACCCCTGGCACCGAAGCCCTGCGCAATGATATCGAAGCGCGGCGAGACGAAGTCCGTCGACGAATAGGGAAGACTGCCGCCGGCTTTCGGCGCCAGGTTCATTTTCGCCTGCTTCAGCTTGATCAGCGACAGGCTGGCGTCGTTCAGCACCACCACCACGATGGGGAGATTCCTCTCGGCGGCGACGGCGAGTTCGCCCTGGGTCATGAGCATGCAGCCGTCGCCGAGCATGGCCACCACCGGCTTGTCCGGGTGCACCAGCTGGGCGCCGATCGCCGCCGGCACTGCGTAGCCCATGCAGCCCAGTCCGTTCGACTGCAGCAACTGCCCCGGCGTGTGACAGCGGATCACGTGGTTGGCGAGTATACGGTGCGCGCCTACATCGACGCTCATGATCCAGTCCTCGGTCGCTTGCGCGCTCACCGCCGCAAACAGCGCGGCCGGACTGATGCCCCTGGCCGGCGCGCGTGCGCGCACGATGTGCGCTACCGCGTCCTTGAGCTGCTGCAGGCGCGCCCGTCCCCAGGATGCGGCCTTGTCCGCCTTGGCCTCGGGCATGAGCTGCGCCAGCATGCCTGGAAGATGGCCATAGGCGCGTTCGCCTTCCGGGAAAATGCGGTGATGCAAGGGCCCCCAGTCCAGCGACATCACCGCCTGCGCTTCGGGCCAGGCGTCCAGCCAGGCATCGCGCAATTCGATCGGATCGAAACCCACCATCAGGATGAGGTCGGCTTCGCGCACCAGCTTCATGTTCTCGGCATCGACCAGCGGCGACAGGCCTACGCTCCCGAGGCACAGCGGGTGCTGCTCGGCAATGATGCCCTTTGCCTTGTAGCTGCAAAAAAACGGCAGCTGCCAGGCTTCGACCAAGGCCCGCAGCGCTGCCGGCGCCTGCCCGAGCAGCGCACCGCGGCCGGCGAGCAGCAGGGGGCGCCGGGCGGCAGCGATCAGCTTGCCAAGGCGGACGGCTTCGTCCGGCGCGAGCGCAGTCGCGGCGACGCGCGCCGGGCGATAGTCGTCTTCGCTCGCCGCCTCGGCGCGGTTGTGGTCGGCGGGCACATTCAGCAATACCGGGCCGGCGGGGTAGGCGAGCGCGATGTCCAGCGCCTTCGCCACCTGCTGCGCGGCGCGCTTCGGATTCAATTGCTCGGCATATTTGGTCAGCGGGCGCGCGAGCGCGACATGATCGAACACTTGGTGGTTGTAGATGCCCATATTGGCCGTGCCCATTTCGCCCGAAAGCACCAGCACGGCGGAGCGCTCCTGCATCGCGCCGGCGATGCCCGACATGGCGTTGGAAATACCCGGCCCCAGCGCCGCAACCAGCAGCGCTGGTGATCCGGTGAGTTGGTACACCGCGTCCGCCATGAAGGCACAGGAGGGCTCGGACTTGCCGAGCACGAACTCGATGTCCCGCTCCTCGCAGGCGCGCACGGTTTCGAGTACGTCGTTGCCGGGAATGCCGAAGGCAAAGCGCGTGCCGAATTTTCTCAACATCGTCGCGACGGCGTCGGCAACCTTGGCAGGAATTTGCGGATTCATTTTTGAGCGCATGCGTTTTTCGAGTTTTTTTTCCAAGGCGCCAGCTTACACGCCCATACAGGCGGTGCAAAGCTGCGCTGCGCCGAGGCATAAGGGCTACAATAAAACATTCAATTTCCGAGCGCCCGGACTGACCAGCGGCGCAAAATGCGCGTATGGCCAACAAGATAGTCGACTACATTGTCGTCGGGGCGG
>CAKKSJ010000166.1 GCA_919902965.1 Burkholderiales bacterium | reverse complement strand
ACCCGACCAAGGTCTGCGCCGGCCCGCTTTCGACGGTGCTCAGCCGCGCAGAAATTTCCGTAGCCGATGAACGCCTTCCTGCAAATCGCTGATTGAACGCGTATAGGCGAAGCGCACATAGCGCTCGGCCTGATTCGCGCCGAAATCCTTGCCCGGCGTGATCGCCACGCCGGCTTCGTCCAACAGCGCCAGGGCGAATTTTCCGCTGTCCGCAGCGAAGCGCTCGATCCCGGCGTAAATGTAGAACGCCCCTTCCGGGGTCACCGGAATCGAGAATCCCAGTTCGCGCAGCGCAGGTAGCAGATAATCGCGCCGCTGCCTGAACTCGCCCCGGCGTTTCTCCAGGATTGCAGTTGTTTCCGCGGCAAAGGCGGCGATGCCGGCGTACTGGGCCGGCGCCGAAGGGCAGATGAAGGCGTTCTGGGCGAAGGTCTCGACTTCGCGCACGCAGTTCTCCGGCACCACCAGCCAGCCCAGGCGCCAGCCGGTCATGCTGAAATACTTGGAAAAGCTGTTCACCACAAAAACACGGTCCGAGTACGCGAGCGCGCTCGCGAAGCCGCTCGCATAGGTGAGCCCCTGATAAATCTCGTCGACGATGGTCACCCCGCCGCGCGCCTGTACCGCTTCGACGATTGCGCGCATCTCGTCCGGTGCAATCAGCGTGCCGGTGGGATTGGACGGCGAGGCAATGAGTACGCCGCGGGTTTTCTCAGACCAGTTGGCTTCGATCAGCTCCCGCGTCAATTGGTACTGTGTCCGGGGGCCGACCGGGATGTTTTTCACCTGGCCTTCGAAAAACCGCACAAAGTGGCGGTTGCAAGGATAGGCCGGGTCGGGCATCAGGATCTCGTCGCCGGGATTGACCAGCACGCCGGCGGCTATCAGCAGCGCGCCGGAGGCACCGGCGGTCACTGCGATGCGGGAGGCCGGCACTTCCAGGTGATAACGCTCGCGGTAATGTTCTGAGATGGCACGGCGCAGCAGCGGCATGCCCAGCGCCGAGGTGTAGTGAATCGGATTCCGCTTCAATGCTTCGATGCCTGCAGCGATCACCGGCTCGGGCGCAGTAAAGTCGGGCTCGCCGATCTGCATTTGCACGATATGCGTACCCTGCGCCTCCAATTCCTTCGCGCGATTCCATATTTCCATTACCTGGAAGGGCTGGATTTCTGCCATTCTGCGGGCGAGCGACATAGCGGTATTATGACACCCTCAGTGACCGGGCCAGAAAAGCTTTCTCGCCCTTGCGGACGTCGATCCGCACAACTGCTATCTCGCGTCAGGCCAGTCTCCAGCGTTAGCGTTCCACGCATCGCGGGGCTATAATTCCGCACTCCGGCCGCAGAATTACATCTAGGAAAAATCATGGAAGACCCACTGCGCAAAGCTGCGCTCGACTATCACCGTCTGCCCAAGCCGGGGAAAATTTCGGTGACTCCGACCAAGGCGCTGGTGAATCAGCACGACCTGTCCCTGGCGTATACGCCGGGTGTGGCGAAGGCATGCGAGGAGATCGTGCGCGACCCGGCCGAGGCGCGCAATCTGACCGCGCGCGGCAATCTGGTCGGGGTCGTCACCAATGGCACGGCGGTGCTGGGGCTGGGCGCGATCGGCCCGCTTGCGTCCAAGCCGGTTATGGAAGGCAAGGCGGTGCTGTTCAAGAAGTTTGCAGGCATCGATTGCTTCGATATCGAGATCAACGAACTCGACCCGGTCAAGCTGGTCGAAGTGATTGCAGCCCTGGAGCCGACTTTCGGCGGCATCAATCTCGAGGATATCAAGGCACCGGAGTGCTTTTATGTCGAGAAAATGCTGCGCGAGCGCATGAAAATACCGGTGTTCCACGACGACCAGCATGGTACTTCCATTATTGTCGGCGCAGCCATTCTCAATGGCCTGCGCGTGGTCGAAAAGGACATTACCAAGGTCAAGCTGGTGGTCTCGGGTGCAGGCGCCGCGGCGCTGGCCTGCCTGGACCTGCTGGTGAGTCTGGGTGTGAAGATGGAAAACATCTGGGTTTCCGATATCAAGGGCGTGGTGTACGCGGGGCGCAAAGAGGAGATGGACCCGAACAAGGCGCGCTATGCGAAGCAGACCGCTGCGCGCAGCCTGGCTGAAATCATCGCCGGGGCCGATGTATTTTTGGGGCTGTCGGCGGGCAAGGTGCTCAAGGCCGAGATGGTGAAGCAAATGGCGCCCAAGCCGCTGATACTCGCGCTCGCCAACCCGGAGCCGGAAATCCAGCCCGATATCGCCAAGGCCGCCCGGCCGGATGCAGTCATCGCAACCGGCCGCTCGGATTTTCCCAACCAGGTGAACAACGTACTCTGCTTTCCGTTTATTTTCCGCGGCGCGCTCGACGTGGGCGCGACCACCATCAACGAAGCGATGAAGCTCGCCTGCGTGCACGCCATTGCTGACCTCGCCATGGCCGAACAGTCCGACATCGTCGCTGCCGCCTATGGCGAGCAAAATGTCGCTTTCGGGCCGGAATACCTGATTCCCAAGCCCTTCGATCCGCGCCTGATCATAAAAATTGCGCCCGCGGTGGCCGAGGCGGCGATGGACTCGGGCGTGGCCACGCGTCCAATCACCGATTTGGGCCTGTACGCCGAACAGCTGAGCGAATTCGTCTATCACTCCGGTTTGCTGATGAAACCGGTGTTCTCCGCGGCCAAGGCAGCGGAGACGAAAAACCGCATCGTGCTCGCCGAAGGCGAGGACGAGCGCGTCCTGCGCGCTACACAGGTGATCGTGGATGAGCGCCTGGCGCGGCCCATTTTGGTAGGCCGGCCGGCGGTGATCGAAAAGCGACTGGAGAGCTTCGGCCTGCGCGTCAAGCCCGGCGTGGATTTCGATCTCGTCAATCCGGAGAACGATCCGCGCTATCGCGACTACTGGGAGGAGTATCACCGGCTGGCAGCGCGCCGCGGCGTGTCCGTACACTATGCGCAACTTGAAATGCGCCGGCGCCTCACGCTCATCGGCGTGATGATGATGCATCGCGGCGACGCCGACGGCATGCTCTGCGGCACCTTCGGCACGCACGCGCTGCACCTCAACTACGTCGATCAGGTGATCGGCCTGCGCCCGGGGGTGAAGAATTACTACGCCATGAACGTGCTGCTGCTGCCCAAGCGCACGGTGTACATTTGCGACACCTACGTGAATTTCGACCCCAGCGCAGAGCAGGTGGCCGAGATGGCGGTGCTGGCGGCCGAGGAAATACGCCGCTTCGGCATTACGCCCAAGGCCGCGCTGTTGTCGCACTCGAGTTTCGGCACCAGCGACCAGCCGACCGCAAGGAAAATGCGCGAAGCATTGGCGCTGATCCAGGAGCGTGCGCCCGAGCTTGAAATCGACGGCGAGATGCATGGCGATGCCGCGCTTTCGGAAGAGACGCGCCGCGCCACGTTCCCGCATTCGCGCCTCAGCGGCGAGGCCAACCTGTTGCTCATGCCCACGGTGGACGCGGCCAACATTGCCTTCAATCTGCTCAAGACGGCCGCTGGCGACGGCATTGCACTCGGCCCCATCCTGCTCGGCGCCGCAAAGCCGGTGCACATTCTCACGCCCTCGGCCACGGTGCGCCGCATCGTCAACATGACGGCGCTGACGGTGGTGGACGCGAACGCAGCGCGCAGCGAACTGCAGTCCTAGCCTTGCGGACCAAGCCCAGAGCTGGCCTGATTCTGACCGGCGGCGGCGCGCGTGCCGCCTACCAGGTGGGCGTGCTCAAGGCGATCCGTGATCTGCTGCCCGACCAGGCAAGGAATCCGTTTCCCATACTCTGCGGGACTTCGGCGGGTGCCATCAACGCCGCGGTGCTGGCCATCTATGCCGACGATTTCCGTCGCGGGGTAGGCCATCTGCTGGAGGTGTGGGAAAACTTCCATGTGGAACGCGTCTACCGCGCCGATCCCTGGTCCATGCTGCAAACCAGCGCCCGCTGGTTCGCATCGATGTTGTGGATCAAGCGCAACAGTCCGGCGTCCTTGTTCGACAATACGCCGATACGCGAGATGCTGGAAAAGACCCTGGATTTCGGCCGCATTCAGGAGAACATCGACAAGGGCGCGCTGTATGCCGTGTCGGTCACTGCCTCGGGCTATTCGTCCGGGGAGAATGTTTCCTTTTACCAGGGCGGCCCCGGGCTGGAAGCATGGGAGCGCACCCAGCGCGTGGGCGCAGCCACCATGCTCAACGTCGATTACCTCATGGCCTCTTCGGCCCTGCCGTTTCTTTTTCCGGCGGTGAGGCTTAATCGCGAATATTTCGGGGACGGCTCGATTCGCCAGATCGCGCCGATCAGCCCGGCGCTGCATCTGGGCGCCGATCGTGTGCTGGTGATAGGCACCGGGCGCCAATATGCGGAAGCGGCGCGCGTGCGCTCCAGCATCTACCCGTCCATCGCCCAGATCGCCGGCCATGCGCTGAACAGCATTTTTCTCGATGGCCTCGCAGTCGATCTCGAGCGCCTGCACCGCATCAACCGCACGGTCAGTCTGATACCCGAGGAAAGGCGCGTCGAGGCAGGTGTGCATTTGCGTCCAATCAAGGTGCTGATGATCTCGCCCAGCGAATCGATCGAGCGCATCGCCGGCCGCCACGTACAGGAACTGCCGCGGATGCTGAAATTCGTGCTGGGCGGCATCGGTGCGATGAATCGCAGCGGCTCCAACCTCGCGAGTTACCTGCTGTTCGAGGAGACGTATTGCCGCGCCCTGGTCGACCTGGCTTACCGCGATACCCTCGCCCAGCGCGAGGCAGTGCTGGAGTTTCTTGGCGTGGGTCAATGAACCATGTGCCGAGCCCGGATGTTGCGCGGACGAAAAACCGTCCGCGCGGATCGTCGATTGCGCGCGGATGAAAAGCACATCCGCGCGCGATCGACGATCTTAAATGAACCCCAGAAATGTCTTTGCTTTTTTCAATAACCATGCTTTCTGGACGGATGGTTTTTCCGTCCAGAAAGCATGCTTGGCGCGCGCAGCGCGCAAGTTGGCCTCCGGCTGGTCCGGCTTAGGATTAAACTCGCCATTTCCCATCGCGAAGCGAGGTGTCGCATGTCCGACCCGTTGCCGGATCCGTTCGAGTTCATGCAAAAGCTGTGGAACCCCATGGGCTTGCCCATGCCGGGCATGGTAGCGCCCACGCTGGACATAGAGGCCGTTGAAAAGAAAATCGCCGACCTGAAATCGGTGGAGAACTGGCTCAATCTCAACCTCAATATGCTGCGCCTGTCGATCCAGGGGCTGGAGATGCAGAGGAACACGCTGGCTGCAATGAAATCGATGCAGCCCATGCCGGCAGGTCCTGCGGCGGAGGCGGGCAAGAGTCCTGGTCCCGATCCCGCCGCCTGGTGGAACCTGATGCAGGCGGCTGCCGGCGCTGCCGCTGCCAAGCCGGCCGAACACAAACCCGTAGAACCGGCGCCGCGCAAAGCAAAACCGAAATAAGCAGCGGCGCCAGTCGTTTCGCGCCGCCGTGCGCGGGTCCGGTGCTTGCCCGGTTTGTCAGAAAATTTTGTTGTAACATATTGATCAGCCCAAGTTCGACCGGCCCGGTTTCTCATACGATCCGCCGGCGAATTTCCGTAGTTCAAACTTTTGTTGGGAACAGAATATGTCAAAAGCGATCCGATTGCATAAACAAGGCGGTCCCGAAGTCATGGTGTGGGAGGACGTCGAGGTGGGCGAGCCTGGAAAGGGTCAGGCACGCGTACGCCACCAGGCCTGCGGCCTGAATTACATCGACGTTTATCACCGCTCCGGTCTGTATCCGCTGGCGATGCCCAGCGGCATCGGCCTGGAAGCCGCCGGCGTGGTCGAGGCAGTGGGCGAGGGTGTCACCAATGTCAAGAAAGGCGATCGCGTTGCCTATTCCGCCCCGCCGGTCGGCGCCTATGCCGAAGTTCGGCTCATGACGGCCGACCGGCTGGTGAACCTGCCCGACGGCCTGTCTTTCGAACAGGGCGCGGCGATGATGCTGCAGGGCATAACCGCGCAGTACCTGCTCAAGCGCACCTACAAGGTTCAGCCGGGCGACACCATCCTCATTCACGCCGCGGCCGGCGGCGTGGGACTGATTGTGTGCCAGTGGGCCAAGGCCCTGGGCGCGACGGTGATCGGCACCGTCGGCTCGGACGAGAAAGCGGCGCTGGCGAAAACGCACGGCTGCGATCACACTATCGTCTACACGCGCGAGAATTTCACCGAGCGGGTGAAGGAGATTATGGGCGGCGCCCTGCTGCCGGTCGTGTATGACTCGATCGGCAAGGATACTTTCGTCGGTTCGCTCGACTGCCTGCGTCCTATGGGCATGATGGTGAGTTTCGGCAACGCCTCGGGTCCGACCCCGGCGTTTGACTCAAGCATGCTCGCCTCGCGCGGTTCGCTGTTTTTTACACGGCCGAGCCTGATGCATTACACCGCCAAGCGCGACGATTTGGTGGCTTCCGCCAAGGATTTGTTCGAAGTCGTTCTGTCGGGCAAGGTAAAAATCGAGGTGCGGCAGCGCTACGCGCTCAAGGACGTGGTACAGGCGCACCGCGATCTCGAGGCGCGCAAGACTACCGGTTCGACGCTGCTTATCCCTTAGGCACGGCAGGCAGGAGGGGCGATGATATTCGAGTTGCGCCAGTACCGGCTGAAACCCGGCCAGCGCGAGCGCTGGGTCAAATGGATGGAAGAAAAGATCATTCCCTACCAGGCTTCACTGGGTGTGATGGTGCTCGGCAGTTTCATTGCCGAAGAAGACCCGGATCTCTACGTCTGGCTGCGCCGCTTCGACAGCGAGCAGGAGCGCCAGCGCCTGTATGCCGAGATGTACGAGAGCCCGACCTGGGTCAACGAGATCAAGCCGGTCAATGACGGCATGATCATCCGTGAAAAAATCCAGGTGACCCGGCTGCTGGCCACGTCGAAGTCGGGGATCCAGTAGCCGGGGCCGTTGGTGTCAGGAATGTTGGTGTTGTCAGGTGTTAGGTTTTGCGGTTCGCTTGTATCCCGCGCCGGCGATTTTGCCGGCGCGACCCTTAGTCGTGCATTAAACCAAAAGGAATCAGACCTATGAAGCTCAAATACCTGGCCGCGGCGTTCGCCCTGGCTTTTGCCGCCAGTGGCGGCGCAATCGCGCAGACCAAGCTGAAGTTTGCGCATGTCTACGAAGTATCCGAACCCTATCAGACTGCTGCGGTGTGGGCGGCGTCGGAAATCGCCAAGCGCACCAGCAATCGCTATAGCGTGGAGGTGTTCCCGGCATCGCAGTTGGGAAAGGAAAGCGACATCAACCAGGGCTTAACCCTGGGCACGGTTGACATGATTTACACCGGTCAGCTGTTCGCCGGCCGCAACTACGGTCCGATCAGCATCGGCGGCGCGCCCTTCATGTTCCGCGACTTCGGTCACTGGAAGAAATTTTCCACTTCCAAGCTGTTCGACGAGTTGTCCGACGGCTACGCCAAGGCGACCGGCGGCAACAAGGTGGTGGCGATCACCTATTACGGCGAGCGCCATGTCACCGCCAACAAGGCGATCAACGCGCCCGCGGACATGAAGAACCTGAAAATCCGCGTGCCCGATGCACCGCTATACACTCTGTTCCCGCGCGCAGTCGGCGCAAATCCGACGCCGATCGCCTTCGCCGAGGTGTATCTGGCGCTGCAGAATAAAACCGTGGATGCGCAGGAAAATCCGCTGCCCACTATCGACGCCAAGAAGTTCTACGAGGTGCAGACGCACATCAACCTCACGGGGCATATCACGGATGCGTTGTTGACGATTATCGGTGCGCCCTTGTGGGCGAAGCTTTCCGACGCCGACAAGAAGACGTTCACTGCGGTGTACCGCGAAGCGGCCGCGCGCGCGACGGGCGAGATCATCGAGGCGGAGAAAAAGCTGACGACAGATTTTGCTACACGCGGCAAAACCGTGGTCAAGGTCGACCGCAAGCCGTTCATCGCGGCGGTACAGAAGTACTACAAATCGGGCAAACTGCCCGACGGCAGTTCACTGCCCTGGCCGAAAGGCGTCTACGATAAGCTGCAGGCGATCAAGTGATGTAGCGGGCGCGCCTGGCGGGTGCCAAACGCCTGGCGCGCAGATCGAAAAATGCAAGACGCCGCGGCGGAAACCGCGGCGTCTTTTTTCTTGCAGAATGCGTCAGATGCTGAGGATTTTCATCGCCTTGGCAAGCGTATCCACCGAATCCTGGTGCTTGCCGGCCTTGTGCAGGGACTCGCCCTCGGTGCGCAGCTTTTTGACTTCTGACATCTTGGCTTCGCTGAGCTTGGCGCCGCTCAAGGCCGCGTCGATTTTCTTCATATCTGCAGGGCAATGGAAAGCAAAGGCGCTCGCGCTAGCCAGCAGCAGTCCGGCAAACAAACCAATGGCGGAATATTTCATTTTTTATCCTCCTGGAAAATTCAGTAACGGGTGTACCCGTGGAGCATACAGCGGGTCTAGGCATTTATTCCCTCCTGCCCGGACAAAATCTTCAGACAGTCCAGCCAAAGGCGGCGTCTTTGACGCATTGTTCCTGCGGGCGAAAGCTACCGCGCTCCGGGTTCACGGCATTTTTGGGGCTACAATTGATTTATGCCTACTGAAACATCCGAACGGCAGGAAGAGGGCGATCCGCTTACCGAAGCGTGGCTGCGGCGGCGTTTCGCGGCCGGCCGCGCCGTGGCGCCGATCGCTACCGGGGACGGCCATCTCTGGCGGCAGGGCGAGGCACTGCGGCCTGCGGCAGTGCTGGTGCCCGTGGTGATACGCGACGCCGGGCTTAGCATTCTGCTCACCCAGCGTACCGACCACCTGTACGACCACGCCGGCCAGATCAGCTTTCCGGGAGGACGCAGCGACCCCGGCGATGCATCCCCGGCGGCGACCGCCTTGCGCGAAGCCTCTGAGGAAATCGGTTTGCCGCATTCCCATGTAGAGGTACTGGGTACTCTGCCCGAGTACACCACGGTCACCGGTTATCATGTCACGCCGGTGGTCGGATTGGTGCGTACGCTTCCGGCCTTGCGTCTGGACGCATTCGAGGTGGCGGAGGCGTTCGAAGTGCCCCTGGCGTTTTTTCTCGATCCGGGCAACCACCAGCGCAATACGCTGCAGTATCAGGGCCGAACCAGGTACTACTACGCCATGCCCTATGGACAGCGCTATATCTGGGGTGCGACCGCGGGGATGCTGATGAACTTCTATGCGTTTCTGACGGCAAGCTAGTCCGGCAAGCGATCGACACTGCCCGGCGGCGCGGTTGAACCGGCGGAGTGCGTATAATACCTAGCCTGCTGCCCTGCGCCGTCGCATTAGTGTCCCGTCCCACAATGAGCCTTATTTCTTTGATCATCGCCCTCCTGCTCGAGCAATGGCGTCCGCTCGCCGAGCGCAAGGAATTAGTGTCCTGGGCAGGGCGTTTTGCCGACTTCCTGCAACAGCATTTCAACGCAGGCGAGCGAGCGCATGGAATGATCGCCTGGATGCTGGGCGTGGTGCCGGCAATGCTGTTGGCGATCTTGATCTATTACCTGCTCCATGGTCTGTCGCCCTTGCTGGCTCTGGCTTTCAATGTGCTCATACTCTATGTGACTATGGGTTTTCGCCATGTGAGCCACTATTTCACCGACATACATTGGGCGCTCAAGAACGGTGATCTGAACGAGGCACGCGCTATCCTGGGCGAGTGGCGCGGCGCGAGTTGCGAGCGGCTGAATGCAGAAGAAGTGGCACGCCTCACCATCGAAGAAGCCTTGATTGCCTCGCACCGGCACGTGTTCGCGGTGGTGTTCTGGTTCGTGCTGTTGCCCGGGCCGGTCGGCGCCATCCTCTACAGGTTGTCGGCTTTCCTGCACCAGCGCTGGGCCGGACGCGCGGATAGCGAGCTGGCGGCGTTCGGCGATTTCGCCGGCCAGGTGTTCCGGCTGCTCGACTGGGCGCCCGCGCGGCTGACCGGGATTGCGTTCGCGGTGGTTGGTGATTTCGAAGACGCTGCGTACTGCTGGCGCGGTCAGGCGGCGAAATGGCCCGACCCCTCGCTGGGCGTAGTGCTGGCCAGCGGCGCCGGCGCCATGGGCGTGCGCCTGGGCATGCCTTTTCTTGCCGAAGAAAACCCGGTCGACCGGCCGGAAATGGGCCTAGGGGACGACGCCGACGTCGGTTTTCTCGACAGCACCATAGGCCTGGTCTGGCGCGCGCTGGTGGTGATGCTGTTCGTATTGCTGCTGCTGGCGATTGCGAGGGCGCTGAGTTAGCTGCCGTTCACCGCTGCGGCGTTAGCTGAATTCGCCGAGTCGCTCCCGCGTTCCTTTCAAGGCTGCCAGGCAAACGAAGCGCTCTGGCGCAAGCGAAACCCTAGGTCCGGCGCAGGTCGTGGTGCGCGAGAGGCAGCGAACGGATGCGCTTGCCGGTGGCGGCGAAAATCGCGTTGCATATGGCAGGGCTCAGGGGAAGGATGCCCGGTTCGCCGTGCCCGCCCCAGAAGCCGCCCGTGGGCACCAGCACGGTTTCCACTTTCGGCATTTCCGAGATTTGCGGCAGGCGGAAATCGTGGAAATTCGATTCCGCGATGCGCCCGTCCTTCACATTGTTCTCCTGATAAAGGATGCTGCCCAGGCCGTAGACCACGTTGCTCTCCGCCTGTGCGCGGCAGCTGTCAGGATTGACGACGTAGCCTGAGTCGATGGCGACGACGATGCGCTGCACCTTGAGTTCACCCTTGGCGCTCACCGAAACTTCGGCCACCATCGCGGCATAGCTGCCGAAGCCGTTGACCACGGCGACGCCGCGGTGCACGCCGGACGGGAGCGGCCCGCCCCAGCCTGCCGCTTTCGCGACGGCCTCGAGCACCAGCCTGTCCTTGTTTTTTTCCGGGAGCATCGCCAGGCGAAATTCGACCGGGTCTCTGCCGGCCGCCGCGGCGAGTTCATCGATGAAGCATTCGCGGTAGTAGCCGTTCTGCTGGCCAGGCGCGCGCCAGAAGCCGACCGGGACATGGCCGTTGCGCTTGGCGTAGTCGACCTGCTGGTGCGGCACTGCATAGGGCATGTCGCTGAGCGTGCGCACTGCCGTGAAGTCGATGTTTGCAGCGCCCCTGGCGATACCCAGATATTCGAGTATGGACGGGCAGGCGATGCGCGTATGCATGGCAATGAGCCTGCCTTGCGCGTCCAGGCCTGCTTTCATTCTTACCAGGCTGGCAGGGCGATAATAGCCGTGCTGCATGTCCTCCTCGCGCGACCACATCATTTTCACCGGGGTACCGCGCATTGCCTTGGCGATAGTGACGCCCTGGATGACGAAATCCTGGGGAGCCCCGCGACGGCCAAAGCCGCCGCCGAGCATCATTTTGTGCACTTCGACTTTCTCCGGCGGCAGGCCGGCGGTCTTGGCGGCCACCGCCAGGGATGCCTCGCCATTTTGCGTTGATGTCCACACCTCGAGGAAGCCGTCCGGCCGGAACCAGGCGGTGCAGGTCTGCGGCTCCATGGTCGCATGGTTGAGATAGGGCGACTGGTATTCGGCCTCGATCACCTTCGCTGCAGAAGCCAGCGCCGTGCCCGCGTCGCCGAGCCTGCGCGCCTGCGGCAAATCCGGGTCGGCAAGACCCTCGCGCAGCTGCGCGGCTATGGTTTCGTTCGAGGCGTTGCCGTTGGCGCCCGGGTCCCACTCGATTTTCAACTGCTTCAATGCCTCGTTCGCGCGCCACCAGCTGTCGGCGACGACGGCGACGAATGTCTCCTCGCGCACTAGCGTTTTCACCCCGCGCATTTTCTGCACGGCGTGTGCGGCCAGGGATTTCACTTTGCCGCCGAACACCGGGCACTGCGCGATGGATGCATGCAGCATGCCGGGCAATGCGACGTCGACCGCGAACACCGGCTTGCCGCGCACCTTGTCAGGTATGTCCAGGCGCTGCAGCGGCCGGCCCGCGATTTTCCAGTCCTTGGCGTCGCGCAGGCTGATGTCTTTCGGCGGATCGAGCCGGGCCGCCTCGGCTGCGACCTGCCCGTAGCGAAGTTTTCTCTGCGACGGCTGGTGGATTATGAGGCCCTTGTCCACGCTGCACTCCGCTAGCGGCACTTTCCATCGCTTGGCTGCGGCCTGTACCAGCATCGTGCGCGCGGCCGCGCCTGCCTTGCGCACATAATCCTGCGACGATCGCACGCCGTTGCTGCCGCCGGTGGACATGGAACCCCAGATGCGGTTTCTGCGGATATGCTCGTTAGGCGAGGCGAATTCAGCGCTGACATTCGACCAGTCGCAGTCGAGTTCCTCCGCAACCAGCTGCGCCAGCGCGGTATAGGTACCTTGCCCCATTTCGGAGCGGGCAATACGCACGACGACGCGGTCGTCGGCGTGGATGACCACCCACGCATTGACTTCGGTGGCGGCGCCGTCGGCAGCCGTAGTGCTGAAGGGAAAGCTGAATTCGAGGACCAGGCCCCCGCCCGCAGCGGCGGAGGCCTTGAGGAATTGCCGGCGGCTCAGGCTGAGGCTCATGGCGGGAGGCCTCAGGCTTTGCCGGCGCTTGCGGGCCGGTCGGGCGCGCCGGCCGCGGAATGTATGGCCTGTCTAACGCGCGCATAGGTGCCGCAGCGGCACAGATTGCTCATGGTCTCGTCTATGTCTGCATCCGTGGGCTGCGGCTTTTTCGCAAGCAAGGCGGCGGCCGACATGATCATGCCGGTCTGGCAGTAGCCGCACTGGGGGACTTGATGCTCGATCCAGGCCTCCTGGACGCGGTGCAGCCCCCGCGGTGCAAGCCCCTCGATGGTGACAATGTTTTTTCCGACCGCGCGCGAAACCGGCAGCGAGCACGAGCGCACCGCTGCACCGTCGACATGCACCGTGCAGGCGCCGCAGAGCGAAATCCCGCAGCCGTACTTGGTGCCATGGAGGTTCAGATGGTCGCGCAAGACCCAAAGCAAGGGCATGTCCGCTTCGACGTCGACGCGATGGGCGCGGCCGTTTACGACTAGCTCCAGCATAAGGATCTCCCCTGACTAATGAGTCCGGACTGCGCGGCTCGAATACTAATCGCCCGGCCGGGAAAAGAAAAGTTTGCTGGAAAAAGCATTTTGGCGAACGCGTGTTTGTCCCGGCAGCGGCATCCTACCCGGCCGGCCGCGGCGCGCCGCAATGCCAGCAGGCGCTGAACTGGCCTTCCAGGTTCTCGCCGCAGCCCGGACACTGCCACGGCGGCCCGGGGACGGCAGCCCGGCCGAAATCGCTCACGATGCGCCTGGCCTGTTCCAGGTCGCGCGGGTCCAGCAGCCATAGTTCGGGCGCACATTCGGTAAACGGGATTTCGCCGGCTAGCCGGCTGAGCAGTTCGTTCCTGATCTGGCAGCGGATGCCTTCGGCCTCGAGCAGGTTCTTCAAGTGGTGAACCTCGTGCAGATTGAGCGAACTATAGAGCAGATGCATGGCTATCTTTGCCCGTTTTCCGCAAGGCTGATGCGGCGGAACATGTCCAGCCGGCGCGGGTGTATGGCCGCGTCGGCCGCGGCCTTGGTCAACGCGCAACCCGGCTCGCTCAGGTGGCGGCAGTTCTGGAAGCGGCACTGTCCCAGAAGACTGCGGAATTCGACGAAGCCTGATTCGATGTCCTGGCGCGACAAGTGGTGCAGACCGAATTCCTGCAGGCCGGGGCAATCGATGAGCGTGCTGTCGGCGTCGAGCCGGTACAGCCGGGCCTGGGTCGTGGTGTGACGGCCGGACGCGAGGAAGGCGGAAATCTCCCTGGTGGCCACATGCGCATCCGGAAACAGCGCATTGACTATGGTCGACTTGCCCATGCCGGACTGTCCGAGCAGCAGCGTAGCCTGGTTTGCGAACAGCGCGCGCAGCGGCTCTGCGCCTTCCAGTGCCGACAGCTCGACTACGCGATACCCGGCCTGCGCGTAGGGTTCGAGACGTGCCAGCGCGGCGGCGGCAGCGTCTTTCAGGTCGCACTTATTCAGCAGAATGAGGGCGTGCATGTCCTGAACCTCGGCCGCGACCAGGCAGCGATTGATCAGTTCCTCGCTGAAGCTGGGCTCGGCGGCGACCACGATGGCGAGCTGGGACACGTTGGCCGCGATCAGCTTCTGCCGGTGCGCGGCCGAGCGCGAAAACAGGCTGGAGCGCGGGTCCACTGCTTCAATCACGCCTTGTTCTTCTGCGGTTTGCGCGAACATGACGCGGTCGCCGCAGGCAACCGCGCTCTTTTTGCCGCGCGGAAAACAGGCGTAGCGACGGCCGTCGCCGGTTTCAACCAGGTAGTGGCGGCCGTAGGCCGCGATCACCTGGCCTGCGAGCATCAGGTCCGGCAAAGCGCCTCGATCTTGGCCGCACAGATAAAATCATTCTCGGAAATGCCGCCGACGGAGTGCGTGCTGTAGGCGACACGGCATTTGTCGTAGCTTACCGACATGTCCGGATGATGGTCTTCGCGCTGCGCGATTCCCGCGACTGCGTTCACGAACGCGATGGTCTCGGCGTAATTTCCGAATGCAAAAGTCTTGCCGATGGCGCCCTCCCGGTGCTCCCATCCGGGCAGCTGCGCGAGGGCAGCGTCGATCTCGGCCTGTCCCAGGGGCGGGGTGCCGGCAGGCAGGGGGCGGCAGTTTGCCTGTTCGAGTTTGCTCATGCTCATGCCGGCTGGGCCAGCGCCTGCATTCTCGCGCCCTGTAGCCGCGCAATGCGCACCAGCGCCGGCGGGTGCGAATCGTAGAAGGCCGAGTACAGCGGATCGGGTGTGAGCGTGGCCGCGTTGTCCTGGTACAGCTTCACCAGCGCACGAATGAGATCCGCAGGTGACGCGTGCTGCGCGGCATAAGCATCGGCTTCGAATTCATGCTTGCGGGAATACAAGCTGGTAAGCGGGTTCAGGAGAAAGGTGAACACCGGCACCACCAAAAAGAACAGCAGCAGGGCGAGCGCGGTCGAGTGCGACTGCACGTTGAGCCCGGCATAGAACCAATCCTGTTTCATCGCGTAACCCAGCAGCCAGAGAAAGGCGAGGCTCATTGCAAACAGGGCCGCCATGCGTTTCCAGACATGATGGTGCTTGAAATGCCCCAGCTCGTGCGCCAGCACCGCCTCGATCTCCGCAGGGGCAAGGCGAGCGATCAGGGTGTCGAAAAGCACGATGCGTTTGGACGCGCCAAAACCGGTGAAATAGGCATTGCCGTGGCTGGAACGCCGGGAACTGTCCATCACAAACAGGCCGCGCGCCGTGAAGCCGCACTTGGCCAGCAATGCCTCGATACGGTTTTTCAGACCGTCATCCTCAAGTGGCGTGAACTCGTTGAACAGCGGCGCGATCAGGGTCGGGTAGACGGTCAGCACCGACAGATTGAACACGATCCAGGTGACCCAGACATAAAGCCACCATTGCTCGCCCATGCGCTGCATCAGCCATAGTACGCACAGCAACAGCGGCAGTCCCAGCGCGGCGCCGAGCAGGGTCTGCTTGGCGAGATCGGCAAAAAACAGGCGCAGGGTCATTTTATTGAAGCCGTAGCGTGCTTCGATGACAAAAGTGCGATACAGCGACAGCGGCAGGTCGATCAGTCCGGAGATCAGGGCGACGCTGACGATAAGAGCGATGCCCTGCGCATGGCTGCCGGAAGCGAAGAAGCGCAGCCAGAAATCATGCAAGGCCTGCAGCATGCCGCCCAGCGTGAGCGCCAGCAGGAACAGCGCGCCGATCGCCAGATCGATTCTGCCCAGGCGCGTCTTGTCAGTGCTGTAGTCGGCGGCTTTCTGGTGCGCAGCGAGGCCGATGTGTTCCGCGAAGTCTTCAGGAACCTGGCTGCGGCAACGCGCGATATGCTGAATGTGCCGCCGCGCCAGCCATAGGCGCAGGCCCAGGGTGAGCGCGAGCGCTGTGAGAAAAACGGCGGTGAAAGTCTGCATCTGGCTGAAATATGACACAATAAAGCCCTTCAATCAATTTACGCGGAAACTGCCGCCATCATGGCTCAGGATCAAAACAATCTTGTCTGGTTGGACCTGGAGATGACCGGCTTAGATCCCGATCACGACAAAATTATCGAGCTCGCCTTCGTGGTCACGGACGCGCAATTGAACACCGTTGCCGAGTTGCCGGTGCTGATAGTGCATCAGGCCGACAGCGTACTCGATGCGATGGACGACTGGAACAAATCCATGCACGCGCGCTCGGGGCTGATCGCCAAGGTCCAGGCCTCGACGCTGATCGAGGCCGAGGCCGAACAGCGCTACCTGGATCTCCTCGCCGAGCACCTGCCGGTCAGAACTTCGCCGATGTGCGGCAATTCCATTTGTCAGGATCGCAGGTTCCTGGCGCGTCATATGCCGCGGCTGGAGGCGTTTTTTCACTACCGCAACCTCGATGTCAGCACGCTGAAGGAGCTGGTGAAGCGCTGGAAACCGGAACTCGCCAAAGGCTTGACCAAGCACGGCAAGCACGAGGCGCTGGCCGACATCTACGAGTCCATCGAGGAACTCAAGTACTACCGCGAGCATTTTTTGAAAGTCTAAAGAACAAGTGCAGAGTTACGCCGTTGCGCGGAGGAGAATCCGTCCATGGGCAAGCTGCGAGCTTGCATGAAAGCGGCACGACCTGTTTGGCGTTAACAATAACCGTGTTTTCTGTACGGATGCGCTTTTTATCCGTACAGAAAACACGGTTGGCGCGCAGAGCGCGCAATGGTCGCGCGTCGGCATAGGCGAACACCGTACGAGACATCGGGCTGCGGAGATCGGGCTTGCGCGGACGGCGCCCCGTCCGCGCGGATCGTCGATTGCGCGCGGATGAAAAGCACATCCGCGTGCAATCGACGATCTTGGATAAGGCGCCTGCAGGGTTTTTCGCAGCGCCCCGGAGCGTACGACACCGCCGTATAGAGCAGGCGCCTAAAGCGGCACCACCTTGCCCGGATTCAGCAGATTGTCCGGGTCGAACAGGCGCTTGATATCCTGCATCACATCGACCGCTTCGCCCAGTTCTTCGCGCAGCCAGGCCTGTTTTCCCAGGCCGATGCCGTGCTCCCCGGTGCAAGTGCCTTCCATCGCGAGCGCGCGCTCGACCAGCCGCTTGATGAAAGACTTCGCCAGTTCCTGCTCCTGCGGCTTGGCCGGATCGACCAGGAACATCAGATGGAAGTTGCCGTCGCCGACGTGTCCGACCAGCGGCACCGGACACAGATAGCCCGCCACGTCTTTCATGGTTTCTGAAACGCATTCTGCGAGGCGGGAGATCGGCACGCACACGTCGGTCGTGAGTGCCCGGCTGCCGGGGCGAAGCTGCAGTCCGGCGAAGTAAACGTTGTGGCGCGCCTCCCACATCCTGGTGCGGTCCTCGGCCTTGGTCGCCCACTGGAAATCCATGCCGCCGTTCTCCCTCGCGATTTCCTGCACCATCTCGGCCTGTTCAACCACGCTCGCCTTGCTGCCGTGAAATTCGAAAAACAAGGTCGGCGCGACGCGGTAGGCGGTCTTGCTGTATTTGTTGATGCAATCGATCGAAGTCGCATCGACGATTTCGCAGCGCGCGATCGGCACGCCCGCCTGTATGGTCTGGATCACCGTCCTGGTGCAACCGTCGATCGATTCGAAC
>CAKKSJ010000165.1 GCA_919902965.1 Burkholderiales bacterium | reverse complement strand
GCCTACGCAAGCGAGCCGGAGTGGATGAAGGGCTTTGGCAAGCTCAAGCGATTGCACAAGGAAACCGTCCGCGTGCAATCCGTGGTCGACCAGGAGTTCGAGGTCATCGAACCTGAGGATCGGCGTTGATCCTCGATACGAACGCGCTATCGGCGTTTGTCGATGGCGCGCCCGAGGTCGGAGCGATCTTGGGCCAGCAGCAGCGAGCCGCAATTCCTGTGATCGTACTCGGTGAATTTCGATACGGCATCATGGGTTCGAGACATCGGAAAACCTATGAGGAATGGCTCGAGATCCATCTTCGTCACTTTGATCTTCTAGCGATTACCGCTGAAACGACCTTGCCTTACGCGTCGCTGCGTGCCACGCTTAAACGGCTGGGGCGACCGATTCCCGCGAACGACGCCTGGATCGCAGCCCTTGCGATGCAACACGGGTTACCAATACTCAGTCGCGACGAGCACTTTGATGCGCTACCTGATTTGCGACGGATCAGCTGGTAAAGGGCTGGGAAGCGATATCTGAATGAGTTCTGACCAGTGCCCAGATTCATCCTGTCGGGCGCGCCAATTCTTGCGGGCGATGGCAGGCGCTGCAGGTGCCGTCAAGACGGCCTGGTCTTGCGCCCCGGCTTCTCGCCTTTGCCGCGCGTACCCGCCAGCACCCCGGCCTCTACAGCCGTCAAGCCACTCAGCATCACCGGCGCACGATTGGGAAATTCCGCGACCAGTCGCAATTTCCCTCCCATCGCCTCGACGTACCCGCGCAGCGTTGAGATCAGCAAATCGCTGCGCTTCTCAAGGCGCGAGATACCGTCCTGCCCGATCCCGAGTTCCTCGGCCATTTTCTCCTGCGTCAGCGCCAGGGCGCGCCGCAGGTCGCAAAGCGACTTTTCATCTTCAATGAGCTCAGCCGTGCGCGCTTCCACCCTCTTGCGCCGCGCCGGGCTCAGAGCCGCCAGCTTCTGCTCCAACGTCTTAGCCATCGCTTTTTCTCCTATCCTTTTCGATCCGCGCTACATGCTCATTAAAGCGCGCATCCGCTTTCTTGATGAGCTGGCGATAAAACCGCTTTTCGCTGCCGCCCGATTTATCTCCACCCACCAACAGAATCGCCTGTCGCTTCGGGTCAAAGGCGAAAGCGACGCGCCACACGCCGTCCGCAGCGTCGAACCGCAGTTCCTTCATATTCGCGTGACGCGATCCTTTCAGCGTATCTACGCGCGGCCGGCCCAATGCCGGCCCGAATTGCTTCAGCAGCCCCATGTGAGCCAATACTTCGTCCTGCACCGCTTCCGGCAGATCGTTCAATTCAGCATCGAAAGCGTCATGTAGCAGCACAGCCCACATCATGGTATAAGTATGCCTTTAATGACATATGTTGTCAAATGCATAAAACACCAGCAAGAAAGAGGCGCTTCATATACGTCAACCGTTGGCGGAAATACCGGCATGCGTTAACCACGATGTTCGAATCATTCCTGTACCATCACGTCGTCAACAGCGTAGCCATTTCGTAGCCGTCTGATACCTTTTTGGGACTTTTTGACGCTAACCTAGACATCAAATCGAATTGGCGGGTCTTGCAAGGTTTTGATTTAACTACTAGCGCCCTTTACATCTGCAATTCCGAAACCAAAGGTCACAGGTTCGACTCCTGTCGGGCGCGCCACCCATCCTTGAAACGCCGGCCTTAGCGTCGGGGCTGTTTTTCACCCGCCCATGTTTGTCCGTTCAGTTCCTATCGCCTTCTCGACAGGAGCAAACAGAGGCAGATTCGGCGGCGGCGACGAACCCGGCCAGCGTAGCGCGCCCCGAGGTCGCGCCGTGTCCTGCCACGCGCCTCGCCAGCGCCAGGGCCCGGGACGGCAACGCGCTCGGCAAGGCGCGCACCCACGTCACCAGGTGGCTGCCGAATTCGCCGCGCGCAGCGGCGCGCAGGTAGGTTGCGCTCGCCGCAGTCGTCAGTTCGGGCAGCGCTGCGCCTAGCAGACGCATTGCCGCAATTGCCGGCGCATCGCGCCCGTGCCTTGCCCAGGCATGGGCGAGCATGCCGATAATAAAGTCGTCTCCGGCGGGTGTTGTCCCGGCGCCAAGGCCGATCAGGGCGCGCAACACCGATTCCGCCGCAGGGGCGCTGTCCTGCGACGCGGCTGCGTATCGCAGCCAGCGACTACCCGGCGCAAGCACCGCGGCCGCCGCCGCTCCCAGTCCCAGTGGCGCCGTGGACGCGCGCAGGTAGTGCGCCACAACGGCGATAGCGGCTCGCGCGGAAACGGACTGCACGCCGACCGGATTGGGCGCGAGACTGGAACAGAAGCGGCGCGCATCCGCGACATCGATGCGCAGCGTCAGAGCCGCATGCGGATGGGCCGGCATGGCGCGACGGCCTGCCAGCGCAGCGCGCACGCGCTCCAGGTCGTGCGCGCGGACGACAATGTGCGCAGGCAGCAGCCCCCTGCCGGGCGCGCTCATGAATAGCGTGTCCTCGCTCCCGGGCAGCGCGAGGATGGCGCCGTGGCGATGTCCGGCCTTGGCGACAGGTGCGCCGCAGGCCAGCGCCTCGACTACGCTCGCGCTGATCGCGAGCGGCTTTATGTACAGCGAGCGCGCCACGGCGGCCGGCGTGTTTCGCCGCGCAATCCCGGCAGCCAGCATTAGAACGCGTATTCCACGCGGTGCTCGGTCCTGGCGACAATGCGGCCGCGCTTGAGCACGAAACTGCGCTCGGGCAGATCGATAATCGCGTCGGCAAGCCGTTGCGTGTCGAGCAGCACGAGATCGGCGTCCCTGCCGACTGCGAGTCCGTAATTCGGAAGGCGCAAAGCCCTGGCGGGGTTGGTCGTCAGCATCGGCAGCACGCTCGCCTGATCATCGGCCCCGCCCAGGTGGCAGGCGGGCAGCGCGAGCGCCGCGATCTGCAGCAGATCACCGTTTCCGAAGGGCGTGAACGCGTTGCGTATATTGTTGCTGGCGAGGCAGACATTCACGCCGCCGTCGCGCAGCGCGCGCACCGGCGCGAGCGCGCGCCGCACATTGGTCTGGTCCTTGCGCCCGCCCAGATGCAGGTCGGTCGCCGGCAGGCACATCACGGAAATACCTGCATCGCGCAGCAGCGCGATAATCTCCTTGCGGCGCGCCGGCGCCGCGGCGCCGAGCGCGGTCAGGTGACCTACGCTGACCCGCCCCTGGTAGTTTTGCGCGATGGTTTTGCGCGCGAGATATTCGATCGACATCGCGTCGGCGTCGTCGTGAAAATCCTGGTGGAAATCGAGGTCCTTGTCGAAATCGCGCGCCAGCCGGAATACCCAGTCGATGTGCGCGCGCGCATCGGAGTCGTTGTAGGGTATGCCGCCGACCACGTCCGCGCCCTTTTTCATCGCCTCGACCATCATCGCGTCGGTGCCCGGGGCCTTGAGGATGCCCTCCTGCGGAAACGCCACGACCTGGATGTCGATTACATCGGCGAATTCCCGGCGCAGGTCGAGCACGGTGTCGAAGCCGGTAAAACCCTGCGCCGGATCGAATTCGGCATGAGCGCGCACGTGGGTGCTGCCGAATCCGACCAGTTGCCGCAGCAGCCGCCGCGAACGCGCCTCGATGTCCTCGCGCGTAAATGTCGGCTTGAGCGCGGCGCTGACTGCGATCGCCTCCAGCAAGGTTCCCGAGCGGTTCGGTTTGCGATCCATCACGTAGGCTTTTTCCAGATGCAGGTGGCTCTCGATCAAACCCGGAATCAGCACCCGTCCCGCGGCGTCGATCTCGGTCTTGCCGCGGCACTCGAGCGCAGGCCCGATGCGCGCGATGCGGCCCTGCTCTATGGCCAGGTCCGTCAATGCGGCGCCGTCCTCGAGCCGTGCATTGCGAAAGACAAGATCCATGCTCGCGCAAGCGTTCGCGGCGGCGTCTGTTGCAAGGACGTTCACGCCTGGACGCCCAGTTCGACGGCCAGCGCCTCCAGTGCCTGCTCGAAGCAGCTGATGGGCGCACGCACCGTGCCCGCGCCGACCTGCCCGATGCCGGCCATCCTGTGGGCGATGCCGGTGTTGATCACCGGCGTAATGCCGGTTTCGACCACGCGGCGCACATCGAGCCCGAGACAGGCGCCCTGATAGTCCCAGGTCGGAATCTGGAACAGGGGATTGGTGTCGACATAGATTTCGCGCATTTCCTCGCTGATTTCGAGCGCCTCGGAGTAGCCCCCGGCCCCGACGAAGCGGGTTACGCCCGGCGCGGCGATCATCGCGGCGCCGCCTATGCCCAGGCACTCGGTGATCGCGCTGTCGCCGATGTCGGGGCTGGCGTCGTCCTGGCTAAAGCCGGTGAAGAACAGTCCGACCGGCATGTTGACCGGCGCGGTGAACCAGCGCGTGCCCAGGCCGCTCACGCGGATGCCGAATTCGCGGCCATTGCGTGTCATGGCGGTAACGATGCAACCCGCGCGCACCGTGGCGCCCGCGTCCATCACGCATTTGCCGTAGGCCATGGCGACGTTGAGGAAGAACTGATCGGTGCGTGCCAGAAAGCGCAGCACTTCCTGCTGCGCAATCGCGCTTGCGTCCCCGCCGGCGATATCGGCAACCAGCGCCTTCAGCAGCAATGCGGAGGCGGCGATGTTGCGCTGGTGAAATTCATCCCCCATGGTGATCGCCTGCGCCATCAGCGCGCTAAGGTCGACGCCCTCGGGAATGCGCGCGAGCGCGCCCGACAGCGTCGGACCCAGCACGTCGCGCATCCAGGCGAGGCGCGTCTGCACTTCGCCCTCGAACGCCCCGAAACGCATCACCTTGCCGATGCCTTCGTTGAGGTTGCAGTAGGCGAAGTTGCCCTGCGCGGCATTGCGTACCACCAGCACCGGCATGTGTGCCGAGGTAATCCCGCCCATGGGACCGACCGCCGAGTTGTCGTGGCAGGGCAGAAACCGGATGCGGCCGGATGCGGCCAGCGCTTCCGCCTCGGCGGCGTTCGCTGCCCATCCCTCGAACAGGCTGGCACCGAGCACCGCCCCGCGCATCGGCCCGGTCATTTCCGGCCAGGCGATCGGCGGACCGGCGTGCAGCAGGGTTTGGCCTTCGCGCAAGGCTGGAATGCAGGTCTCGGCAGGTCTGACGTCCAGGAGGCGCGGGCGCGCTTTTTTCAATTCCGCGATTACCGCGGCATTGGCCTGATTCAGGGTCGCGTAGCTCATGAATGCTCCGTATTATTGCATTAGCGCGATCAGGCGCTGCATGCGTTCGTTACCGCCGGCCGCGGGTTCCCACTGCTGGTGCGCCACGCGTACGCCGTTGGCATGCAGGTCGTCGGCAAAGCCGCGCAGCCCGATGTTGATGACGGCCGGCTTTGCCTGCAGCAGCGCCGGTGGCGCGCCCGAGGCTTGCGCTTTCACTGCAACTGCGCTCGCGGCGAGCAACACGGCTGCGCGCGTATGGTCGGCGATCACGACGCCGGCTTCTTCCAGGGTGGCGGCCTGGTCGCCGCGGTTCTGCGGGTCGTCTGCAGTGCCGGTGAGCGTTGCGATTACCAGGATCGGCGGCTTGTCGCCGCGCGCGGCGCGCATCGCCTTCACTGCGCGCGCGGTCTCACCGGCCGGATCCTTGTGCGTCCCGTATCCGAGCACGACATCGAGCAGCAACACGCCGATGCCGCTATCGCCGGCGAGTTCCACTATCATGCCGTTGCGCAAGCCAGGGTCGATCATCGGGTGCGGACGGCCGCGGGTGTAGCTGTCGTCGCCGAGGTCGATGATCCGATGGCCGCCGGCGCGCAGCATGAATCCGTCCGCGTGCGCTGCGTCCGTCGCAAGCTCCAGCGCCTCGGCGAGCAGCAAGGCAGCTTCGGTGGCCAGCGTACCGCCCGCGTACAAACCGCAGATGCCGCGTCCCGCGACGCCGGGCAGCGCCGACACTTGGGCATCCACGCAGGCAAGTTCGACCGCGAGCGCTGCGGCCTCATCCAGGGTGCGGGCGAGATGCACCGCGCCGATATTGCGCCGGGCTGGCCGCTCCCCGAGGAACAGCGCGACTACCGGCTTGCCGAGCGCCTGCATCGCCTCGAGGACGCGTGCCTTGACTGCGGGCTCGGGAGGCTTGGAGACGAACGCGATCACCCGGCTTGCCGGATCGCGCCTCACGAAGTCCAGCGCCGCGACTGCGCTCATGCCCCCGATATGCGCGGACAAATCCCGGCCGCCGAGGCCCAGCGCATGGGAAATGCCGCCGCCCAGCAGCGCAATCTGCGAGCTGAGTTCCTGGATTCCGCTGCCCGAGGCGCCGACGATCGCGATGGGTCCGGGCGGAATGCGATTTGCAAACGCGAGCGGCGCCTGATTGATAATTGCCGTGCCGCAGTCCGGCCCCATCATCAGCACTCCCCTGTCGCGGGCCAGGGTCTTGAGCTCGAGTTCCTGCTCCAGGCTCACGTTGTCGGAGAACATCATCACATGGCAGCCGTCTTCCAGGGCCTGCCGCGCCGGCGCGCAGGCGTAGTCCCCGGCGATCGAGATCAGCGCAATGTTCGCCTCGGGCAGCAGCGCGCGCGCGCGGCGCCAGCTGCGTGCGACCGGGTAGCCGGCGCTGCGGCTGCCACGGGCGAGGCTCGCCAGCCACGCCTTTATGCGTGCTGCGACGGCCTCGGCAGTCGCCGCATCGTCGCTGTCGCTGTCGGCTACGACACATAAGTCGTTCGGCGTGGCGGCGGCGAGCGCTTCGTGCCAGAGCCCGGTTTCCCGGTACAGGTCCTTGTTGGCCGGCGTTCCCATCATCACCGAGACGCGTTTGATGCCGGCGCTTGCCGAGAGATCGCGTGACAGCAGCATCAGCGTTACCGAATCCTGGAACGTGCCTTTGATCAGGATCGCGTGCAGCATGCTCAGTTCTCCAGGGGAAAGATCAGGCCGCGCCGGGCGCGATTGGCTTGCGCCGGGTTTCGTTGTTCATCGCTTCGCTGGACTGGCTGCCGTCCAGGTCGGCGTCGTGCACGATATGTGTGCCGGTCTCGCCGCGCAGTGCGGGGACCGCGTTGCCCAGGCTGGTAATGATCGCGCGCTTGCCGCCGGCTTCGAGGAACTGGATCGCCGCTTCCACCTTGGGCCCCATGCTGCCCGCCGGAAAGTGGCCGGCGAGCTGATAGTCGCGCATCTGCGACAAGGAGACTCGTTCAAGGTCGCGCTGCTCCGGTTTGCCGAAATTGAGCGACACGCGCGCCACCGGTGTCAGGATCATCATGTCGCGGATGCCCAGAACGTTCGCCATCACTCCGGTGGTGAGGTCTTTGTCGATCACCGCGTTGACGCCGCGGCGGCGGCCGCGGTCGTCGCGCACCACCGGAATGCCCCCGCCGCCTCCGGCGATGACCACCGTGTTCGTGCACATCAGCGCTTCCACCAGCGAAATGTCGCAGATGTGCTGCGGTTTGGGCGAGGCGACCACGTAACGCCAACCGCGCCCGGCATCCTCCCTCACCTGCACGCCGAGTTCCTGCGCGATCGCCCTGGCCTCCGCCTCGCCGAAAAACGCGCCAACTGGCTTGGTCGGATTGCGAAAGCCCGGATCATCCGGATCGACTTCCACCTGCGTCACCAGACCGACGACGTGGCGCGGATTTCCCGCTTCGCGCAGCGCGTTCTCGAATGCCTGAGCGAGGATATAGGCGGTCGCGCCCTGCGTCTGCGCGACCAGTATGTCCAGCGACTGCGGCGCGATGCGCTCGCGCGCTATCGCACTCGCGAGCAGGAGCTTGCCGACCTGCGGGCCATTGCCGTGAACGATGACCAGCTGGTTGTCGAGTTCGAGCAGCGGCAGCATGGTCGTCGCCGTAGCAGCGGCGATCTTCTTTTGTTCCTCCGGCGTGCCTTTACCGTCGGCCGGGTCGATGGCATTGCCGCCGATGGCGACAATCAGGCGGCGGGGAATAACGAAGGACTTGTTCATGGGCGCCAGTCTCCAAACGGCGAATGCGAAATAAGATCAGGATTCCAGTGAGGGCGCAAGCAGGCTTTTTTGAATCTTAGGAAGCATCGGGCGCCTGGCTCCCGCAACCATCGCAGTGCCGGCCTCAATGTACGGCATCCGCTTGCGTACCGAGGTAGGCGCGATGCAAGGCGTCCTCGGCGGCAATCTCGGCTGCGCTTCCCGACGCGACTATGGTTCCGCTTTCGATCACGTAGGCGCGATCGGCCAAGGCGAGCGCAAGGCCCGCCATCTGGTCCACCAGCAGGATGGTGACCTTCTCGCCGCGCAATCTGTCGAGCACGGCGAACAAGTCGTTGATCACCGCCGGCGCGAGTCCGAGCGAGGGTTCGTCGAGCAGCAACAGGCGCGGCCGCGACATCAGGCCGCGCGCTACTGCGAGCATCTGCTGCTCGCCGCCGGACAGGAGGCCGGCGCGCTGGTGCCGGCGCGCGGCCAGGATCGGGAAGCGTTCGAGCATGGCTTCGATCTCCTGCTCGTGTGCGTCGCGCCGCAGAAACGCCCCCAAACGAATATTGTCGCTTACGCTCAGCTCGGGAAACACCTGGCGGCCCTCGGGCACCAGGACCACGCCCTGGGCGACGACCCTGTGTGCGGGCAGGCCCTGCAGGTCTTTTCCAGCCAGGTTGATGCTGCCCTCTACCGGCCGGTGCAAGCCGGCAAGCGCGCGCATCAAGCTCGATTTGCCCGCGCCGTTGGCGCCGAGCACCGCGACCATTTCGTTCTGGCGTACGCGCAGGTCTATGCCCTTCAGAACCGGTTCCGCTCCGTAACCCGCATGCAGGCCGACCACCTCGAACAGGCTGCTGCCGGATGCGGCGCCATCTAGCCGGTGCGCCGTCGGGCGTCCCGCGTCTTCGCCCAGATAGGCCCGCTTCACCGCGGGGTCCTGCTGCACTTCGTGCGGCAGCCCGGCGGCGATGCATACGCCCGCGTCGATCACCACCACGTGATCGGAAATCCCCATGACCAGGGACATGTCGTGCTCGACCAGTATCAAGGTGACGCCGTTGTCGGCGATGCGCCGCAGCAACTGCGCAAGTTGCTGCTTGTCCTCGCCCGACAGTCCCGCGGCAGGTTCATCGAGCAGCAGCACGCTCGGTGCGGTCGCCAGAGCGCGCGCAATTTCGATCAGGCGCCGGTCCACGTGCGGCAGGTCGGCGGCGCGGCGCATCAGGTCGCCGCGATAGCCGACGAATGCGGCCAGCTGTTCCGCCGCGGCATAGCTGTCGTCCTGCTTGATGCCGAGCCAGCCCTTGCAGCGCGCAATCGCGAGATTGTCGAGCACCGACATGCTGCCGAACAATTGCGAGGCCTGGTAGGTGCGGGCGACGCCGGCGCGTGCGATCGCGTAGGCCGCTTTCCCGGCAATCTCGCGCTCGCCCAGCCGGATTGCGCCGGCGTCCGGCTGATAAAAGCCGCCCAGCATATTGAGCACGGTGGTTTTTCCGGCGCCGTTGGGACCGATCAGGCTGGTGATCTTGCCCGGCTCTGCGCCGAAACTCGCCGCGTTGACCGCCTTGATTCCGCCAAACGCGATGGCCAGGTCCTTCACCGTCACAGCCAGGGGCGTCGCGGGCGCGAGTTGCAGGGATTCTGCCGCGCCCGCATTTACGGCGCGGCCCGGCTTCCTGCGCCGCAGCAGGCGCGAGGTTTCGCCGACTATGCCCTCGGGTGCGATCCACAGCACCAGCAGCAGCAACGCGCCGAAGAACAGCAGGCGGTACTCGGCCAGACCGGAAAGCACTTCAGGCAGCAGTACCACCACCGCCGCGCCGACCAGCGGACCGGTGACCGTACCGGCGCCGCCGATGACCACCACCAGCACGAACAACAGCGATTGGGAAAACGCGAACGTAGATGGCGTGACGAAACCGGACAAAGGCGCGAACAGTCCGCCGGCGATACCGGCGCAAAACGCTGACAGCGCGAACGCGACGGTTTTCACCGCCACCGGATTGAGGCCGATGGATTCGGCCGCCAGTTCGGAATCCTTCACCCCGCGCATGGCCTTGCCCCAATTGCTCGCCGACAGGCGCCAGAACGCGTACAGCAGCAGCGCGACCATGCCGATCGCAAGCAGCGCCACGCCACGTTCGCCGAATTCTTCGCCGAATGCGACGGGTGAAGGAATGCCCATGATGCCGTTCTGCCCGCCGGTGAGGCTGCGCCATTCGACCGTGATGTTTTCGACGATGAAGCCGAAGGCGATGGTGATCATGGCCAGATAGGGTCCGCGCACCCGCAGTGCGGGCAGCGCAAGCAATGCGCCGGTCAGGCCCGAGAGCAGCGCCGCGAGTACCAGCGCCAGCGTGAACGGCAATCTGGCGGCCGTGGTCAGGATCGCCACCGTGTAGGCGCCGATGGCGTAAAAACCGACGTGGCCGAAGGACACCTGTCCGGTCAGCCCTACCAGCACGTTCAGACCTATGCCGACGATGGCGGTGAGCGCCATGGTGGCGATGATGAATACGTAGTAGCCGTTGGCCAGGCTTGCGAAAACCGCTGCGCCGATCAGGCAGGCGGCGACTGCGGCGGTCGGCAGCGGCTTGAGGCGCGTGCTCATACTTTTTTCACGCCAGCGCGTCCGAACAGGCCGTTGGGTCTGAGGGCGAGCGCGACGATCACCAGGGTAAAGGTGACGATCTGGGTGTAGCTCGAGCCGAGCAGGGCGGTGACCAGGGCTTCGATCACGCCGAACAACAGACCGGCGAGCATCACCCCCCAGGCGCTGGTAATGCCGCCGAGTATGGCGACGGCAAAGGCCTTCAGTCCGAACAGCGTGCCCATGTCCGAGTGCACGTTGAACAGTGGAGCGATGAGCATGCCGGCCGCGCCGGCGAACACGGTCGATACCGCAAACGCGGCCGATATCGCCAGGCCTACGTTTATGCCCATCAGGCTCGCGGCATCGCGGTTCTGCACTACCGCAAGCAGAGCCTTGCCCAGGCGCGTGCGGCGCGAGAACGCATGCAGCAGTCCGGCCATGGCCAGTCCTGCAATCGGGATCGCTATTTGCAGCGGCGAGACGCCGACGCCGAACACCTGAAATGAACCGGTCAGTGCGCCCGGCATGGGGAAGCCGCGCGGCTCCTTGCCAAAGGTGAACAGCACGAGATTGTCGGCGACGATGCCGATCGCGACCGTCGCCATCAGCCAGGCGTTGGAGCCGCGTCGCGCGAACGGCCGGATGGCCACCCACTCGACCACGATGCCGTACAGCGCGCACAGCAGCAGCGATGCGAGCACGGCCAGGGCCAGCGGCCAGCCCAGCGTGACGGTGAAGGCGTAGGCGAACACCGCGCCGAGCATCATCGAGCTGCCCTGCGAAAAGTTCACCGTATTCGAGACCGAATAGGTGATGTAAAAGCCCAGCGCGAGCAGGCCGTACATGCTGCCCAGGCCTAGGCCTGAGATCAGGGCTGAGGTAACGAGCATGATAGCCGGGGGAGCGCCGCCCCGGGAGGGGCGGCGCAGTTCATTGCCCCCGCAGCGGGACTATTTCATCGCCACCGGAAGTATCTGGTTGTCGACGAAATGCGTCCAGACATAGTCATTCTCGTTGATGGCGTCGTGGTTTCCCGGCGAAAACGGCTTGACGTATTTCTTGATGAGACCGCCATACGAATCGATCTTGTAGAAGCCCTGCCGAATGGCGTCGCCGTCGGTGCCGCCTGCTTTCCGGATCGCCAGGGCCGCCAGGTGCATGGCGTCATAGGCATTGGCCACGCCGACCGCGGGGGTTACGTCACCGGGGCCCTTGATGTCCGGATACTTGGCTTTCAGCATTTTCAGAACCTTGTCACCCGCGGGCGATTGCTTGCCGAAGAAGCTGTAAGTCTGTATGAAATGCACGTTTTTCGCGCTCGGCCCCGCAAGCTCGGTGAAGCGCCCGCCGGCCGGCCCCCAGTGTGAAACGATAGGCACTTTCCAGCCCATGCGATCGAGTGACTTGACCACCTGCGAGGAGGGTCCGACATTGCCGACCAGGAACAGGGAATCGGCGCCGGCCTCTTTGAGGCGCGTGAGTTGCGGGACCACATCGACGTCGTTGTTTTCGAACTTCTCGATGCCGACGGCCTTCATGCCCTTGGCGGCGAGCGCAGCGGTAAGGCCTCTCTCGTTCGATTCGCCCCAGGGATTGTTGATCAGGATCATGCCCGGCTTTTTGGCATTGAAATTCTTTTGCGCGTATTGCAGGATGGCTTTGTCGACGATTTCGTCCACGGCCGAGACGCGGAATACGAAATTGGGATTGCCTTTGTTGTGGGTGATCGCTGTGCCTGCAGCCCAGGGTCCCATGAAGGGCATTTTCTCCGCATTGACGATAGGCACGATGGCCATCGACACCGGCGTGTCCAGTCCGCCGAACAGCACGGCCACCTTTTCCTTGAATATCAACTCGCGCGCCGCGATCACGCCTTTCGCGGGCGTCGCTTCGTCGTCGCGGCGCACCAGCTCGAATTTGCGCCCGAGGACGCCGCCGCCGGCATTCAACTCGTCGATGGCAACGCTCAGTCCGCGGGTGATGGCTTCACCGGCGCGCGCCGATTGGCCGGAGAGCGCGGTGACCAGGCCGATTTTAATGGTTTCCTGCGCCTGCGCCGGCAGCGCCAGCGCAAGCCCGAGCGCTGCGCTGAACAGGAGGAAGCTTCTGCGGGCGGCGTACGGAATCTTGTCTGCGATCATGTTGGGTTCTCCCTGTGGTTGTCGATAAATATTCAATGGTTCTAAGCAAGCTATGTGCCATGGCATTCCGGTCCGGCGTACTCCTTGCTACAATTCTTTCTTTCACTGACGGAAAGTAAACCATGCCTTCCAGCCCAGCAGAAATCGTCGAGGCCTATCTCACCGCGCATATGATTCCGGACCCCGTGGCGGCCAAGGCCTTCGTTGCGCCGAACTTCGATATCACTTTCACCGGCGGTCGCAAAATGAAAGACCCGGCTGAGGCTTCGGCGTTCAACAAGGGGCGCTACAAATGGGTAAAGAAGAAATTCGAGCGCACCGAAGTCGTCACAGGCGGGACACCGGAAGAGACCGTAGTCTACAACATCGGCACTCTGTACGGAGAATGGCCGGATGGAACAGCGTTCGAGGGCAACCGCTACGTGGACCGCTATGTGCTCGCCC
>CAKKSJ010000164.1 GCA_919902965.1 Burkholderiales bacterium | reverse complement strand
CGAACGGCCGGAAGTTTCCAGATACCCGCGTCTAGATCGAGTTCCGTCCACTCCGCATCCGTGACTTCGCGCTCACGCTGGCCGGTGAGAATCAATATCTTGAGAGCAGCGATAGTCACAGGGTCGGCCTTGCAGCGCAATGGATCGGCCAATGCCTTCCAGACCTCGGCAACCTCGTCAAGACGCAAAGCTACATCGCGCTTTACCGGCCGCGCGTCAATGTCCTTCCGCGTGAGCACCTCGATGCACGAAGTCGCTACCCATTCCCGCGCCTCGGCGAAGCGCCAAAGGCGCTTCGATTGCGTCAATACCTCGCCCGCCAATTGTTTCGCGCTCTTGCCTTTCCTTTGCCCTTCCGCGATCTTCTCCAGCATTTCGATTACGTTCTGCCGAGTCACGTCACGGATTTTCCGATCGCCCAGGATCGCCGCCATCCGATCAAGCCGATAGCGGATAGAAGGCGCACTTTTTTTGCCCTCCATGTGCTTTGCCATGAATTGGCCCGCGACCTCACGCACAGTCGGTTGATCCGCCTCAGCGGCAACTGCAGCTTCGCGGGCTGTTTCATCGGCTCGCTCACTTGCGAGCAGGGCCTCCCATTCGATAACGGGATCATGTCCGGCACGGCGGGCAGCTTTCCACTCCCCCGCAATTGCCCGCGCTTGCGTCAACGACAAGCGGCCATGCCGTAGCCATTCCCCGATACTCGCGCCGGGCGCGCCGGTGCGGACGTATAATCCGACGGTGAATTTTCGTCGTTCTCCCTTGAACTCATATTCGACAATCCAGGTCTTGGTGCCATTCGGGCGGATGCGAAGGAATAGTCCGTCGCCATCCCCCAAGAGGCGGTCGCCCCCATCATTGGGCTTTGAATTTTCACACGTCACCGCTGCTAATTTACCCATGCGTTACTCCTTCTATACATCACTCCTGCGCCGGATTCTGGGTGGGATTCTGGGTGGGACTTTACACCAAATATCGCTGGATTGGGTGGGATTTCGGTGGACAGGAAAATTTCCTGTCTATTCTCAACATCATAAATATAAACATGTTTCTGTATTTCGTTGGACATCGTTGGATTGTTCATGCGCTACTGGCTGATGAAATCCGAACCCGAGGAGTTCAGCATCGACGATCTAGCGCGCGCCCCGCGCCGCGGGAGCGCCTGGTTTGGCGTACGCAACTATCAGGCGCGCAATTTCATGCGCGACCAGATGCAGATCGGCGACCAATTTCTGTTCTATCATTCGAGTTGCCCCGAGCCCGGCATCGCTGGCCTGGCCGAAGTGTGTACCGCTGCGTACCCGGACGCTACGCAGTTCGATCCTGAGAGCAAGTATTACGACGCCAAAGCCACGCGCGAAAACCCGCGCTGGGTAAATGTCGACGTGAGGTTCATCAAGAAAACCCGACTCCTGGGCCTGACGGAGCTGCGCGAACACAAGGCCTTGGCCGGCATGCGCCTGCTGGCGCGCGGCAACCGCTTGTCGATCACCCCCGTAGACCCGGGCGAATGGAAATTCATTACAAGCAAACTGCTCAAATAAAATGACCAAGCTCAAGAACGACACCCTGATTCGCGCGCTCTTGCGCCAGCCGACTGCGTACACGCCGGTGTGGCTGATGCGTCAGGCCGGCCGTTACCTGCCGGAGTACAACCAGACCCGCGGCCGCGCCGGCAGCTTTCTTGGTCTGTGCAAAAACCCCGGCTACGCCACGGAAGTCACGCTGCAGCCGCTGGCGCGGTTCCAGCTTGACGCGGCCATTCTGTTCTCCGACATACTCACGATTCCCGACGCGATGGGCCTGGGTCTTTACTTCGCCGAAGGCGAGGGGCCGAAGTTCGAACGGCCGCTGCGCGATGAATGGGCTGTCCGGGATCTGGCGGTGCCCGATCCGGGCGCCGAGCTGTGCTATGTCCTGGACGCGGTCAGCGAAATCCGCCGCGCGCTCGCCGGCAGCGTGCCGCTGATCGGATTTGCCGGCAGCCCCTACACCCTGGCCTGCTATATGGTGGAGGGGGGCGCGAGCGACGATTTTCGCACCATCAAGACCATGCTTTATGCACGTCCCGATCTGCTGCACCGCATTCTCGATATCAACGCGCAGGCAGTGACGGTCTACCTCAACGCCCAGATCGAAGCAGGTGCGCAGGCGGTGATGATCTTCGATACCTGGGGCGGAAACCTCGCGCATGCCACCTACCGCGAGTTCTCGCTCGCCTATTTGCAGCGCATTGTCGCCGGCCTCAAACGCGAGCATGCCGGCGTTCGCATTCCGGCTGTCGTGTTCACCAAAGGTTGCGGCAACTGGCTGGAAGATATTGCGGCCATCGGCTGCGATGCCGTAGGCCTGGACTGGAGCGTAGACATTGCGCAGGCGCGCGCGCGCATTGGCGATCGTGTTGCGTTGCAAGGCAACCTGGATCCCGCAGTGTTGTTTGCACCCGCGGAAGTGATTCAGCGCGAAACGGAAAAAGTCCTCGCATCCTTCGGCCACGGCAGCGGTCATGTTTTCAATTTGGGCCATGGCATTTCACAGTTCACGCCGCCGGAAGCAGTCAAGATACTGGTCGATTGCGTGCACCAGTCGAGCACGACTTACCATGGCGACAGCGTCAAACCCCGCGCCAGTTAAGGATTTCCGCGGATTCCCTAAACCTTGACTTATGCACAAGGTCATGCCCTCTCCGATTTCCCTGGCAAATATCAGCACTCCCCTGGAGCGATCTCGCAACTAGATGTTTTTAAATGGATATATGCCTAGCTGTAAATTTGAGCGGCGGGTGAAATTCCTTATGGCAAAGATGCTTACGGCGGGATCAGCGACTTACTCACAAAGTTACTCACAAAAATTGTGTACAACCAAAGTTCCCCTTTGGCGATAGGGTGATGCAGCAGTTTCGAGATAATCCGCTTCAGATTATTCGCGTAGCTGCCTTAAGCGATTTTTTTTTCCCTGGCGACGCATGAGTATTCTGCGCGTCGCGCTCGACTTGCCGCTGCCGCGCGTATTCGATTACCGCTGCGACGACGCAAGCCTTGCCGACGTCGGCATGCGCGTGCTGGTGCCCTTCGGCAACAAGCAGGCGATAGGCGTAATCATCGGCCTTGCCGACAAGTCGGAAGTCGAGAGCGGGAAACTGAAAACTGCCGTACGCGTACTGCGCGAAACGCCGGCGCTGGCGCGCGATTGGCTGGAACTCGCGCAATTCTGCAGCGACTACTATCACCGGCCGCTGGGCGAAGTCATTTTCAACGGCTTGCCGCGGCGCCTGCGCCAGACGGCGGCCGCGCCAACGCTCAATAAGGCCGTTGCTTACCGCCTTAGCGACAGCGGGCGCGTAGCGCTGACGCAATTGCCCGCGCGCGCGAAACTGAAACGGGCGTTGCTCCAAGCATTGCTGCAATCGAACTGCGACGAACAACTGTTGCTCGCGCAAAGCCCGAGTGCGAAAAAAGCCCTGGCCGAACTCGACAGCGCAGGATGGATAGCGCGCTATCATCCGCCGGCAAATCCCGCCTCCGGCCGTTTCCTGGAAAAACTTGCGCTAACTGGCGAGCAAGGGCAAGTGCTGCAGCATATCGAAGATTCCGGCCCCGGCTACCGGGTCTTTCTGCTGCACGGGGTTACCGGCAGCGGCAAGACCGAGATCTACCTGCGCCTGATCGCGCGTACCCTCGCGGCGGGCAAACAGGCGCTGGTGCTCGTGCCGGAAATCAGTCTTACCCCGCGCCTGGAGCAGGAGTTCCGCGAACGTTTTCCGGACACGCGGCTGGTCAGCCTGCACAGCGGCCTCGCCGATGGCGAGCGCACGCAGCACTGGCTGCAGGCGCAAAGCGGCGCGGCTGCGATCGTGCTCGGCACCCGCCTGGCGGTTTTCGTGCCCCTGCCAAACCTCGCGCTGATCGTGGTCGACGAGGAACAGGATGCCTCGTTCAAACAGCAGGACGGATTGCGCTACTCGGCGCGCGACGTGGCTGTATTCCGCGCGCACCAGGCAGGGATACCGATTGTGCTGGGTTCGGCCACCCCCGCGCTGGAAACCTACGCACACGCCCTGTCCGGCCATTACCGGCTGCTGCAGCTGACGCAGCGCGCCGTGGCGCAGGCCCAGTTGCCACTGGTGCGCAGCGTGGACATGCGCAAACACAAGCTGGAAGACGGATTTGCACCTCCAGTGGTGCAAGCGCTGGGCGAACGCCTCGCGCGCGGCGAGCAGAGCCTGGTGTTTCTCAATCGCCGCGGCTACGCGCCGGTGCTGATGTGCCCGGCCTGTGACTGGGTGAGCGGCTGCAAACGCTGCTCCTCGCGCATGGTGCTGCACCTCGCCGACAGACGCCTGCGCTGTCATCATTGCGGCGCGAGCACGCCCATCCCGCGCCACTGTCCGAGCTGCGGCAATGCCGACGTCCACCCCTTCGGCCGCGGCACGCAGCGCCTGGAAGCGACGCTGGCTGCACGCTTTCCGCAGGCGCGCATTTTGCGCGTAGATCGGGACAGCACCCGCAACAAGGGCAGCTTTGCGCGCATGCTGGGCGAAATACAGGGGGGCCGCGCCGACATCCTCGTCGGTACCCAGATACTGGCCAAGGGGCACGATTTTCCAAATCTGACGCTGGTCGCGGTGCTCAACGCCGATAGTGCGCTTTATTCGGCCGACTATCGCGCGCCGGAGCGCCTGTTTGCGCAACTGGTGCAAGTCGCCGGGCGCGCCGGGCGCGCCGGACTGCCTGGTGAAGTATTGATCCAGACGCAGTATCCGCGGCATCCGCTCTACCTCGCTCTGGCGCAGCACGATTTTCCCGGTTTCGCGCAGACGCTGCTTGCGGAGCGCGAGCAGGCCGGATTCCCGCCCTACGTGTTTGAAGCCGTGCTGCGCGCCGAGGCCGCCGAGATCAACGGCGCGCTCGAATTCCTGCGCGAGGCGGCTGCGCTGGCCGGCCCGCCGCCGGCTGGTATCACGCTTTACGATCCGGTGCCGATGAGCGTGGCACGCCTGGCCGAGCGCGAGCGCGCGCATCTGCTGCTGCAGTCTGCATCTCGAAAAATACTGCAGTCCTACCTCGGCGCCTGGAGTGAAAAACTGCATGCCCTGCCCCAGCGCGCGGTGCGCTGGCACCTGGACGTGGATCCGATCGAGTTTTGATAGCGCGGAAAGCGCTGGGTGAAACGAGCGACCGCGACGGAAAACACAGTCCCGCGACGGCCGGCTCGCCGCGGCGCGTAAGCGGAGAACGCTAGGCTTCAAGGTATAATACGCAACTTTTTTCGCCACACCTCCTCCCCTTGTCCGCTGAAATCAAGTCCCACCTGATCGATCTGCTGACCGAGTCGCTCGCACGCGTGGCGCCCCAGTCTCCGGCGTCCATGATCGCGCTCGAGCGCCCGAAGCAGGCCGCACACGGCGATTGGGCATGCAATGTCGCGATGCAGCTGGCGAAGCAGCTCAAGCGCAATCCGCGCGAACTGGCACAGGCGCTGATCGCCGGCCTGCCGGATTCGCCCTGGCTGGATCGCGCAGAACTTGCCGGACCCGGCTTCATCAATCTGCGCCTGACACCGGCAGCCAAACTGAACGCCGTGCGCAGGGTGCTTGCCGTGGGCACCGCCTACGGCCGCGCCGACGCCGGGCGCGGGCAGCCGTTCCTGGTTGAGTTTGTTTCCGCCAATCCCACCGGGCCCCTGCACGTGGGACATGGCCGCCAGGCGGCCTTGGGCGATGCGATCTCGGCCCTGCTCGAAGCACAAGGCTGGAAAGTTGCGCGCGAATTCTATTACAACGATGCAGGGGCACAAATCGACAATCTGGCGCTGTCGGTGCAAGCGCGCGCGCGCGCGCAGCGCGGCGCGGCGACCAGCTTCCCCGAGTCCGGCTACCACGGAGACTACATACGCGAGATCGCGGCCGAATACCTCGCCCAGGGCGGTGATCCCGGCGATCTCGCCGCGGTACGCATATTCGCGGTAGCCGCACTGCGGCGCGAGCAGGACGAAGACCTCAAAGCGTTTGGCGTCAAATTCGACAATTACTACCTCGAATCCTCGCTCTATGCCGATGGCAAAGTCGCGGCGACGGTCAGTGCGCTTATCGCCTCGGGCAAGACCTACGCACAGGACGGCGCGCTCTGGCTCAAGACCACCGATTACGGTGACGACAAAGACCGCGTGATGAGGAAGTCCGACGGAAGCCACACCTATTTCGTGCCCGACGTCGCCTACCATTTGAGCAAGTGGCAGCGCGGTTTTGCGCACGCCGTCAATGTCCAGGGATCGGACCATCACGGCACGGTGGCGCGGGTGCGCGCCGGCCTGCAGGCGCTCAACGCGGTAACCGGGGCGGGCATTCCGCCCGACTATCCCGCCTACGTGCTGCACAAGATGGTGACGGTGATGAAGGGCGGCGAGGAAGTAAAGCTGTCGAAACGCGCCGGCAGCTACGTTAGCGTACGCGATCTGATCGACGAGGCGGGGCGCGACGCGGTGCGCTTTTTCCTGGTTTCGCGCAAGGCCGACACGGAGTTCGTGTTCGACATCAACCTGGCGAAATCGCAGACCGAGGACAATCCGGTCTACTACGTGCAGTATGCGCACGCGCGCATCTGTTCGGTGCTGGCGCAATCCGGCGCAGATCCGCAATCGCTCCGTATTGGCGAGCTCGCGCCGCTCGTGCTTGCGCGCGAACTCGCCCTGGCGCAGCGCCTGGGGGAGTTTCCGCAGGTGCTGGCCGAGGCGGCTAGAGAATTTACGCCGCACCTGGTGGTGTTCTACCTGCGCGAACTGGCGGCAGAGTTCCACAGCTACTATAATGCCGAGCGCGTACTCGTCGCCGATGAGGGCTTGAAGCTGGCGCGGCTTGCCCTGATCCTGGCCGTGCGCCAAGTGCTGCAAAACGGTCTTGCGCTGCTGGGCGTGAGCGCTCCTGAAAAGATGTGAGGGGCCTGGCAGGGCAGCGGATCTTCCCGGCCCGGCTTGATCCCCTCTTTTTTGTATCGAATTCGAATGGCCAAAGATCACAGAGTGGCGGCGAAAACAAAAAGCAGCGGTGGTACGCTGGTCGGGATTTTCATCGGCCTCATACTCGGACTGTGCATTGCCGTCGGCGTGGCCTGGTATATGAACAAGACCCCGATTCCTTTTCTAACCAAGGTCGAGCCATCAGAAAAAGCCGCGGCGGCCCCGGGCAAGGCTATCGCCAAGCCGGACGAGAGGACCACCCAGCAGGTGGAAAAACCGCGATTCGAGTTCTACAAGATCCTGCCGGGGACCGAAGAGCCGGTGACCGAGCAACAGATCAAGCAAGCGGCCAAACCCGGCGCGGCTGCGGAAAATTACATGCTGCAGGTCGGCTCGTTTCAGAATCCCGCCGATGCAGACAACCTGAAGGCCCGGCTTGCGCTAATCGGGGTCGAGGCCGGCGTGGAACCCATTGATCTGGCCGAAAAGGGCACCTGGTACCGGGTACGCATTGGACCCTACACCAAGATCGATGAAATAAATCGCTTGCGCCAGACTTTGGCACAGAACGGAATCGAGGCTTCGCTGGTCAAAATCAAAGAACCGGCCTCGCGCTGAGCGCCAGAACGCCCTCGGGAGGATCAAGTGCTGAAACAGATTGCAATCGGGTTGGCCATGTTTTTCGCCTTGGGGTTGGCGCACGCACAGCCTAAAGCGGGCGTCGAGTACCGGGAACTTGCCCCAGCGCAGCCTACCGATGCCCCTGGCAAAATCGAAGTCGTCGAATTCTTCTGGTACGGCTGCCCGCATTGCTACACCTTCGAGCCCGTGCTCACGCCCTGGCTGAAAAAACTGCCCAAGGACACGCATTTCCGCCGCATCCCGGCCATGTTCAACGACGAGTATGCGCAGGGCGCGCGCGCCTACTATGCGCTCGAGGCCATCGGCGAGGAGCAGCGACTGCACAAGGCGCTGTTCGACGCCGTGCACATCGGCGCGAAACTGCGGGTGGCGGACGAAGCGGCGCTTACCGAATGGCTGGGCGAGCACGGCGTGGACACGAAAAAATTCGCCGCCGCTTACCGCTCCTTCAGCGTCGAAGGCAAGTTGAAGCGTGCTGCGCAGCTCACTGTGGCGTATAAGATCGATGGTGTGCCTGCCATGGCGGTGAACGGCAAATATGTAGTCAAGACCGATAGCATAAGCTCGTTCGAGCAACTGCTCGCCGTCTCCGACTACCTGATAGAGCAATCGCGCAAGGAAGGCGTCAAGGCCGCACCAACGAAGGTCAGCAAGCCCAAGCAAAAACAAAAACCTAAACCTAAACCTGCAAAAATACAATAAGGATGGACGTCCCGGTTAGGGTGCTGATGAAGGTAGTCTTCAATCGGTCGCTTATGCGGCTGGGTACAGAGCCTTAGAACTGGGCTTCGGTCTTGCTATATGGCACAGCTTTCACGACTACGTCATGCCCCTAATTTCCCTTCGCTCTTCCGCGACGCATGACTTTGGTGTAAAGGCAGACCCTCCAGCCCGATGGCATCAGTACGGGCAACGTGTCTACGGGAGACGAAGTATTTCAATCTGTTTGTCGACGGGCATGTAGTTGGCGGTCCCGAGAGGCAACTGTTTGACCTGTCTGAGACTCGGCGTAAGAAGCCAAAAGTATGGGTAAGTAAGCGATCTATTGGCGTCACCGACCAACGCTTTGAATTTCGCTAACGAATAGCGATTCCCGCCAATTTTGAACACAAGCGCTGGCCCCTTGAGCCACGTGCGAATGTCCACGAAGATTACGCGGTCAAAGCTTGCCTTTAGTAACTCGCGGTTCTTTTGTAGAAACGCCGAGTACGCTTTGCACGGCGGGCAATCGTCAGCACCGAGGTAGATATAGAGCGGCTTGTTTTCCCGGTTTGCTCTGTCTACTGCGCTGGTGAGATCAAACACCCTTTCAGAGAAGCTGAAAGGGGCCTCTACGACCAGCGGGTTGTACTCCACCGGGATGTCAGCAGCGGCTAGCGATGCACCGAGCGTTAGCAGTAGGACGGCTACAATTCGCATCATGACCACCGAATTGTGTGCAAGACCGATGCCCAACCTCCTATGAAGAGCCGCCGAAAGCCGAGGGCGGCCAAGAAACGCTGTCTCTCTGTAGTCCCATCGACCGGCGGTTCGGACCTCTCGCGAACTACCATTGGATGCGTTCGGGCGTTGTCCTTTCCAAACTTGCGCCAGTCCAAGCGTTGGTCCCTCCGCGATACCAGATCACGTCTTTGTATCCGGCTTCGATCGCATGCAGCGAGGCGTTGTAGGAGAGCCAGCACTCGGAGCTGATGCAAAGGAAGACGATTGGCCGGTTCTTGTCTCCCCCCATGAGCTTCTCAAGCGCAGTTGCGAACCTCCTATTTTCCGCCGCGAAGAATATACCGTCTCCAGCGCCAAACATCCAGAATGCGCCGGGAATCGACTTCCTGGTCCCTGAATCTAGAACGTCGATAACGACGACCTGCTTGTTCGAATCGAGAAGCGCTTTGAGTTCCAGCGTCTTTATCACGCGTGCACCAGGAATCGACGTTGGCGTGCGAGCGTGGTACGGCGGTCTCGTTGGAGTCGTCGTGGCTTCGATTCCCCAATCCTTGTCTTCGAAGGAAAACGTGGCGACCGGTTGCGTAACCTGAGGAAAGGTGACCTGCCCGAGTGTGAGCGTTGGAAACAAGCAAACGAAAATTGCAAAAATTGCCTGACGCATGATTTTCTCTGTGGACGGCGACTTGGTGGATCACTTACTGCTTATCAACTCCAAAATCAAACACCATCTGTCCGCCGAGCAGGACCAGTGCATATTCCCCCGGGATGAGTGTTGATTTTGGTTTCACGCTGAACCTATTCAGAGTGTAAGTTCGTCCACCTTGCGCGGTGTACGTACAGCCTTTCTGCGTCGGCGTAATGTCCAATGGAACTATAACTTCAGGAGGATACTTGGTTTCATTCTTAGTGCCCTTTATGCTCGTTGTAGCCTCACCTACCTCGAGGTATCGACTGCCATCGCGAACCGCCAATTTTACCAACGCAAATGCCTCATCAGGTGAGCTGTCGGTGCGGATTCCAATAGAGGTAATTACCGGTTGATTACCCTCTAGCCTAGTCCCAGCTTGAGTTCCATTTATTGACATTTGCCCCTTCGCTGTAACGGGTACGAATCCGAAACTGAATATATTGCCGATTCCCCGCAAAACGGTCGAAGCGTTCGCATCTATTCCTAGGTTGCTTTTAGCTCGCGGAACGTTGCGTTGGCGACCTTCATCCAAAAGAGCCATCTGCCCGTCGGGAGCACCATCCACACATTGATTGCCCGAACGCTGCCTTTCGAGATTTGATGGTGAAGATTGTAGCGAACTCTTGGCAAGTACTCGTTGAATTATTGCATCGCTTGCACCGCTCTGTTTCAGGGCGATCAGCGCGTCAGCCGACGTATCGAATTTAGAATTGCTATTTTCGATCGCTTGAAGCACCGCAGCGTCACCTAGGCCAGCCTTGATCAACTTGATGACGTCTTCATTCGTATTGATGGTATCTGCTGATGCATTGGTTACGGTTAGCGCCAACAGTACGAAAATGAACTTGTGAATCACTTTGATGTGCCACATTTCTGTGTCTCCTATGCCAGCTGCGACTTTGAATTGCAGAACCAAGCGAGTACAACAGCAGCCACGGATTCAATGATTCATCTTACCCTGAATTGTCAAATCGGCGCAATCCCGCCAGTAGCGCGGCATTGTAAGACAGCCAGCGTTGGGAGTTGGCATAGAAGAATACACGGGGTCTTGCCTTGTCGCCCCCGGTAAGCTGTCCTAGCAGCTGCGCCAGGACCGACTGCGCGGGGTCCGTAAAATTCGTGCCGCGGCCGGCACCCTAGAGCCTCAAGGCGCCTGCCAGGGTCAAATGCCCCCGATCTGACCGCACATCGATGCGCAGCGGTGACTTTGGCCCGGCCAGCATCTCCTGCAGTCGTCGCGGGATGAGCATATTATTCGAACCTCAAGCTCGGCTAAGGGAAAACACCATGATCCTCCTCAGAAATGTCCTGGCGGCGCTCCTGCTCGCGTTTGTGGCGGCAGGCGCCCAGGCGCAGGCGCAACTGGGCCGCGACTATATCCTGCTTGATCCGCCACGGGCGGTGAGCAGCGGCGACAAGATAGAGGTCATCGAGTTCTTCTACTACGGCTGCGCGGTTTGCTATGAACTCGAGCCGAAACTCTCCCGCTGGTTTTTCAATGGCCCCCCTTCAGTCGCGCTGCGCCGCGTGCCCGCGCTGTCCTCGGACAATTGGGACAACTTCGCCAAATTGTTCTACACCCTGGAGAGCATGGGCCAGCTTGCGCGCCTGCATTGGCCGGTCTATGACAATTTCCATTTCAATGGCATCAAACTGAAAGAGGAAGCGACCATGGCGGCCTGGGTGTCACACAATGGTCTGGACAAACAAAAATTCATCGATACCTATCGCTCGCCCAAAATTCAGGCGAAGCTGGCAGAGGCACGCAATATGACGCAGAGTTACGATATCAGGGGTGTGCCCAGTATTGTGGTCGACGGCAAGTTCGTGACTTCTGCGCGCATGACCGGCGGTACAGACGAGCTGATGCAGGTGCTCGAGCAGTTGGTCCAACTGGCACGCAAGGCACGCGTGAAATAGCCACACCCGTGGCGCAGAAAATTTTTATCACCGGCGCCTCCAGCGGCATAGGCGCCGCCTTGGCGCAGCATTACGCTGGCCGTGGCGCCACCCTGGGCCTGGCGGCAAGGCGTGCGGCGCAGCTTCAGACGCTTGCCGATTCCCTGGCCACCGAGGTTTGCACCTATGCGCTCGATGTGAGCGACACTGCCGCGCTCAGTTCGGCCGCGCAGGATTTCATCGCACGCCATGGCGTGCCCGACATCGTTATCGCCAATGCCGGCATCAGCGCAGGCACCCGCTCCGAGCAGGCCGAGGATATCGCCGTGTTGGTGAAAATCATGCAAACCAATGTAATCGGCCTGGCAGCGACGCTGCAGCCATTCGTCGCGGCTATGCGCGCGCGCGGCAGCGGCATCCTGGTCGGCATCGCCAGCGTCGCGGGCTTTCGGGGTCTGGCCGGGGCCGGCGCTTACTGCGCTTCGAAGTCAGCAGCCATCACCTGGTTGGAATCCCTGCGCCTGGAACTGCACGGCAGCGGCGTGGACGTGGTCACTATCTGTCCGGGTTTTGTCGCCACTCCGCTGACCGCAGGCAACCGCAACCGAATGCCTTTCCTGCTCGGCGCTCCCGCGGCGGCGCGGCGCATTGCGCTCGCCATTGAAGCAAGGAAACCTCTCGCCATCATTCCCTGGCAGATGCGCATGGTGTTCTTGTTTCTGCGGCGCATGCCGAACTGGCTGTACGACCGCCTGTTTGCGCGCGCGCCGCGCAAACCGCGCAATTCTTCCACCTAGTTTTGGCATGTGGCGCGACGCCGTCGGCACGCTGCATCAACGCGCAGGCGGCGCGGCGCGCATCGTTTCGCTGGTACCCTCGATCACCGAACTGATTTGCGAACTGGGTCTGGCCGGACAACTGGTGGGCCGCAGCGGCTTTTGCGTGCATCCGCGCGACATCGTGAAAGCGGTGCCGAAAGTGGGCGGCACCAAGGATGTCGACCTCGCCAAAGTGCGCGCGCTGGCGCCGACCCATGTGCTGCTCAATATCGACGAAAACGACAAACCTGCCGCCGCTGCGCTGGCGCAATTCGTGCCGCACCTGATAATCACGCATCCGCTCGGACCGCTGGACAATCCGCCTTTATACCGCCTGGTCGGCGGAATTTTCGGGCGGGAGCAGGCGTCCGAGGCGCTGTGCGCGCGATTCCAGCAGGCGCACGATGCGCTGGCGCAGGCTGCGCGCGCCTGGACGCGCGAAAACGCGCTGTACCTGATCTGGAAGGATCCGTGGATGACGGTGTCGCGCGACACCTATATATCGCGCACGCTTGCCTTGGCGGGCTGGGATACCGTGCCGGCCGGCGCGACAGCGCGCTATCCGCGAATAAAGCTCGACGAAGACTTGCTGCAGGATGCGCAACGGGTATTGCTATCGAGCGAGCCCTATCGCTTTCGCAGTCGCGACCTGGCAGAACTGCGCGCCCTGCCCATCATGCGCGGAAAAACGCTGGCGCTGATCGATGGCGAGATGACTTCCTGGTACGGCAACCGCGCCATTGCGGGATTGGATTATCTGCGCCGGTTCAGAGGGTAGGATCTTAGTCTGAGCCTAGCGCAGATTTCACCGCCGCCACACGCGCGCTGCGCAGGCGCGCGGCGATTCTGTGCGGCTCGGCCTCGCGCCGGGCGATGGCGCCGGCGTCGACGCAGCGCGCAGCGCGCAGCGCCGCGCGCAGCCGATTCTGCGCGGCAAAGTTTCGCTCCTGGCCGGCGCTGCAACTCTCGGCCGCTTGCAGCAGCTGCTCGAAACGCGCCGGCCTGCGCCAGACATCGCAGGACTGGAGCAGGGCAAGCAGGGCTTCGGCCCCGAGCTTCGCGCCGGCGTCGACTTGTTCGCGGCTGCGCAAAACCAGCACGGCCAGATCGCGCGCGTCGGCGGGCGCGCGCAGGCGGGTGCTCATGTGGCGCAGCGCGCGCTCGGGCGCATCCGCGCTGGCGAGCGCGCAGGCGAGTACGGCATAGCGCACTTCGAGCGCAAATCCTCGGGCGGCGGCGTAGTCGAGCGCGCGTTGTGCGCGCGCATACTGGCCGCGCTTCGTCCAGGCCGCGGCCAAGTCCGGCAGCACGCGCGCCAGCGCGCCGCATTGGCGCAGTAGCGCGAACATTTTCGAGGGTGCGGGTTCCATCAGGCCGACGGCCAGCTCTTGCCACACCCTTTCGGCGACCAGGGCGTCGGCTTCCCCCGCGGCGACCATGGCGCGCATCAGGCGCAGCGTCGCCGGCGCCACCCTGAAACCGAAGCGCGCGGCGAAGCGCGCCACGCGCAGGATGCGCACCGGGTCCTCGGCGAAGGCCGGACTGACGTGGCGCAGCACGCCGTGTTTCAGGTCGGCGCTGCCGCCGTAGGGGTCGATGAGCCGGCCTAGACGGTCGCGGGCCATGGCGTTGATGGTGAGATCGCGCCGCGACAAATCCTGTTCGAGGGTCACATCCGGCGCTGCATAAACCTGGAAACCCCGGTAGCCGCGCGCAGTCTTGCGCTCGGTGCGCGCCAGGGCGTATTCCTCGTGCGTCCTGGGATGCAGGAACACCGGGAAATCCTTGCCTACCGGCTTGTAGCCGAGGCGGGTCATGTCCTCGGGCGTGGCGCCGACCACGACGTAGTCGCGATCCTTGACCGGCAGACCGAGTAGCTCATCGCGAACCGCGCCGCCGACCGCATAGACTTTCACCGGACACCTGCTGCCGAATCAGGCCGGTGCGGATCTATAAGGCTCATCGGCGGGCACGAACGCGGTTTCGAGCCGCGCCTGCGCCATCCAGTCGCGCACTGCGGAAAGCGCAAGCAGCGCATCGGCGTAAGCTTGCGCCACCGGCGGCAGCGTGACGGCATAAGTAAGGAAACGCGAGGCCACCGGCGCATAAAACACGTCGGCCGCAGTGAACTGCCCGAACAGCAGTGCTCCGCCTTTGCCGTGGCGCTCGCGGCAGGATTCCCAGATTTCGACTATCCGGTCTATATCCTTTTGCACCTCCCGGCTCATGCCCTTGCCCGGAAGCGAAGCGCGAATGTTCATCGGCATGGCGCCGCGCAGATGGCGAAAACCCGCGTGCATTTCCGCGCAGATGGAACGCGCGACCTGCCGCGCTCGCACCTCCGCCGGCCACAGGCGTTTTTCCGGAAACAGTTCGGCCACGGCTTCGCATATGGCAAGCGAATCCCATACCGGCTCGCCGTCGACTATCAATACGGGCACCTGGCGCGTCGGCGAATACGGTTCTATGCCCTTGACTCCGCCTTCATCGCTGAACCCGAGCTGGATTTCCTCGAAAGCGATGCCGGCCTGGCTGAGCAGGACCCACGCCCGCATCGACCAGGACGAGTAGTTCTTGTTGGCGATTGCGAGCTTGAGCTGCTTCACGCTGCGCGCGTCTTTCTGCCGGCGTAATTGCGCAGCAGGCTGAAGCGCGAGCGCGCATAGATACCCCGCAGGTAGACTGGCGCCACCGCCTCGAGGGCGCTAGGCTGGATTCCAAAGGGAAAGGCTGCGGCACTGGTGCTGTCCTGCGACATCGACAATACATTGTCCCGGCTCATGAGCTTGCCCGGCAGCCATTCCATGATCCAGGCCTGCAGCATGGAGTACTTGGCGTTGAGCCCGATGATGGGGCGCGGGTGGCCGCTCGCCCGGCCCGCGAACTTGACCAGCTCGCGCAGGCTGTAGACGCGGGGGCCGCACAGATCGTAGGTCCTGCCGAAGCTGTCGCGGTCGCCGAGCGCATGCACCAGCGCCCGCGCCACGTCCTCGACATAGACCGGCTGGAATTTCGCCTCGGGGCAGGCCAGCATCACCACCGGCAGGAAACGCTGCAGCAACGCGAATATGTTAAGGAAGCTGTCTTCCGGGCCAAACACTACCGAAGGGCGGAATACGCTGATTGCCAGCCGCCTGCCTTCCGCGAACATCCAGTTTTCGCCATCGCCCTTGGAGCGCAGGTAGGCGCTGGGGCCTTTGCTCGAAGCGTTCAGCGCACTCATGTGCAGGACGCGCGGGATATGCAATTGCTCGCACACGGTCACCAGGGTGCGCGGCAGCTCGGCGTGCGCGCGGCGGAAGTCCACGCCGTAGGGATCGCCCGGCCGGCTTTGCAGCACGCCCACCAGATTGATCACCGCGTCGCAGCCGCGCAATACGGTGGTGAGCTGCAGCGGGTCGCAGGCGTCCGCCTCGACTACCTCTACCGTCGGCAGCATGAACAGGTGTTTGGCGCGTTCGCGCCGGCGCGTGGGCACGAGCACCCGTTTGCCCTGCGCCGAGAGCATGCCCGCCACATGAGCACCGATAAATCCGCTGCCGCCCAGGACGGCTATGCGTTCCAGTTTCATTTCGATTGATCCTGTTTGGTTTCGCGCGGCGCGATTACACCGAGGCGGGCTTTCAGCGACTGCGCCGGGCCTCCCAGCATCGCGGCGTAATACACGGTGTTGCTCATCACTTTCTTGACATAGCCCCGGGTTTCATCGAACGGTATGGTTTCCGCGTAAATGGCGCCTTCCAGCGGACGTGCGTCGCGCCAGCGGCGCGCGCGCCCGGGCCCCGCATTATAAGCCGCCGCGGCCAGCACCGGATTGCCGTCCAGATCGTCGAGCACATGGCGCAGGTAATAGGTGCCCAGGGCCGCATTGACACCGGTATCAGTCACGCGCGACCAGGAATAATCCTGCATGCCCATGCGCCGCGCGACCCACTTCGCCGTGGCCGGCATGAGTTGCATCAGCCCGGCCGCGCCGGCGGACGATCTTATCGCCGAAATAAAGCGGCTTTCCTGGCGCACCAGCCCCAGCACCCACGCCTCCTCCAGTTGCTGTGCACGCGCGTTCTCGCCCAGCGCCTCGCGATAAGGCGCGACATAGCGCAGGCTGAAATCGTGCAGCTCCCGAGTCTTGCTGGCGGTGTTGATGGCGCGGTCGAACATTTCATTTCTGAGCGCGAACTCGGCCGCGGCGAGTAGCTGTTTGTCGTCCATGCCGCGTATGGACCAGATCCATTCGCGCGTTGCATCCGCGCGCTGGCCCAGCTGATACAACGCGAGCGCACGCTGGAAGCCGGGCGCACGCGCAATTGCTGCCACTTCTTCCGCCGTCGGCGCATAAGCCTTGGGTGGAATGCTGAGTGCGAGCCCCAGTTCCTCTGCAGCGAGCCTCGCGTAAAAATGGTGTTCGCCGGCGATGCGCTCGAACACGACCCGCGCCCCGGCGGCGTTGCCCAGCGCCTGCATGGCGCGCGCGCGCCAGTAGACCCAGGCCGGGTCGTCGGCTTGCGGCGGCGACATCCTATGCGCAGAAACCAGCACTTCGGCCCACTCGCCCTGGCGCAGCGCGGCGCGCAAACGCCAGGCGAGCTGCTCTTCGGACAATTGCGTTTGCGCGGCATCGGCGTGGCCATACCATTCCAATGCCTGCGGCTGGTTGCGCCGCGCGGCGTGCAGCGCCAGCCGGCCCCAGACATAGCCCTGTTCCTGCGGGGAAAGTTTCGCGCGCAGCTTCGCGTCCCAGCGCGCCGCCGCCGCAAGCGGGTCGCTGCGCGCCAGTCGATGCAGCGCGAACATGGTGAGTTCGCGCACCTGACGGCGCGACAGATCCTTGTTCCGGTCGTCGAGATAGCGCTGCGCCCCGGCGGCTACCGCAAAAAGCTGGCCGCGGTCCAGCGCTTCCCGCGGCGGCAAATATTCGGCTGTGCGCCATGCGGCGCTGATTACTCCGGCTTCGAGCAGAAGGCGGATGCGCTCCCACACCTGCCGGTTGGTGAACTCGCCGCCGGCAATGAGTGCTTCGGCCAGCGGCACGCAAGCGTCCGGCAGTTCGCGCGGCGCGTACCAGTGCGTGCGGACTTCCGCCAGCGCGGATGCGTCCTTCTGCTGCCAACGCGCCTGCAGTGCGTAGCAGCTGACTTCGTTATCGCCGCCGACCAGCAAGGGATACTCGGAACGGAACAAATCCCAGCGCTGCCTCTTGCCCAACACCTTCAGCCAATCCCTGCGAACCTGCTCGGCGAGCAGGCTCCCGCTCTGCTGCGAGAGGAAAGCGCGCACTTCCTCCACGCTGGCATCCTCCAGGCGCGGCCGCAGCAGCCAGGATTCGACATAGGGTTCGAGCAGATAGCCCTGCAGCTGCGCATGGTAGCGGGCGAGCTTGGCGTAGTCGCCTTCGCGCACCGCAGCGCGCGCGGCAAGGAAAATTTCCTCCTGCGTCTGCGGCGCGGCTGCGTGTGCCTGTGGTGCAAACGGCGCGAGCGCCAGCATGAGCGCAAGGCTCAGCCCGCGCAGCATCGGTGATATAGTGACTTTTGCAGCTAAACCCATGATGAAACTAGTATAAACGCTCTATGGGCCGTATGGACGGCGCAGGTCAAATATATGCAGCACGCTGAACTGATGGCTTGGCGCAAGGCCTTGCGTACCGACTTGCTCGCGCGCCGGCAGGCGGTGCCCGAAGAGCAGCTGCACGCCTGGCGTCTGGCCATGGATCGGCATCTGTTGTACGGGTTCCCCGGCCTGGCCAGGGGCGTGGTGGCTTTTTGCTGGCCGATCCGAAACGAGTACGACGCGCGCCACCTGATGCGGCGGCTGCGCGAGCGGGGCGCGACCGCGGCGCTGCCGGTGGTGATCGCGCCCAAGACGCCGCTGGTTTTCCGCGAATGGCATCCCGGAGTGGAAATGGCGCTGGGCAAGCTCGACATTCCCTATCCCGCCGCAGGAGCGGAGCTGGTGCCCGACACGGTGCTGCTGCCGATGAACGGCTTCGATCGCCAGGGCTATCGCCTTGGTTACGGCGGCGGCTTTTTCGATCGCACGCTGGAGAGTCTGGCGGCGCGCAAACCCCTGGTGATAGGCGTGAGCTTCGAACTCGCCGCGATCGACACGATCCACCCCCAGCCCTGGGACATCCCCATGGATTACGTCGTCACCGAGCGCGGCGTTTATAGGAGGAACGACAGCCGGCGCGACGACGGCAAGCTCGAGTTCCTCGGCGTGCCGAGCGACGCGAAGGGATCGAGCCTCAGTTCGCCGGTGTGTTACGCGGACGAAATCGCGCCGGGGTATTTCGGGGAAGAGCCGGCTGGCGGCTAGGAGCCCATTGACGATATGAGGGTATATCCTCGAGGGGACTTTCCCGTCAAGCGGGATCGAGACCTTAGGGGTGCATCCCCTCGCACTCCCTTAAGTCAGGGGCCTTGACTTAAATCGTATACGATGTTATCTTTTTTTTATAATCGTATACGATTTAAGCCATGAAATCTCTCGCCCCTTCGCCCAGCCCTGCTCCTGCTATTGCGAACGAATCAATCGCAGATTCTTTGCGTGCTGATATCTTGCGCGGCAAATTCAAAAGCGGGCAAGCGCTCAAACAGGACGAAATCGCGGCTACATTCGGGCTAAGCAAAATCCCTGTCCGCGAGGCTTTGATCCAATTGAGAGCAGAGGGCCTGGTCAACTTTTACCCTAATCGAGGGGCGTTCGTGTCGGAGTTATCCGCTGCCGAGGCGGATGAAATCTATGTCATGAGAATTGCGCTGGAGACGGCTGTCCTGGCGAGAGCGATTCCCAACCTGACTGTCGCTCATCTCAAGCATGCTGAAGAAATTCTTAACGCAATAGATCGGGAAGAAAATATTGCAAAGTGGGGCGAACTGAATTGGGAATTTCATGCGAGCTTGTATTCCCGCGCTTCGTTGCCGCGCCTCATGGACACAATCAAGACATTGCATACGAATATCGCCCGCTATTTGGTTCTCTATCTGGCAGGGATGGCTTATCAAAGAAAATCCCAAAAGGAACATCGTTCAATTCTCGCGGCATGTCGGCGTGGAGATACAGAGAAGGCCGTTGCCTGTCTTGAAGATCATCTTCACGACGCATCCAATCGGTTGGTTGCATTTCTCAATAAGCAGAGGGTCTCATAGATCGAAAAAGGGAGACAAGCCATGAAAGACACCGTAACCACTCAATTTGAAGTCCACGACCGGGAGGTGCTGGCAAATGCCAGGTCCATAATGAGGGCGACAGGATCTCCAAAGATGTGGGCACAGGCGGTCATTGATGCGGTCAAGCGAAATGAAGAATGGCGCGGCGAGCGTTGCCTCAATCTATTGGCTCCCGAGGCGCCGACCAGCCCAATGGTGCGCGCCCTGCTTTCCTCCGAAATTGGGACGCGCGCGGCTGAGGGGAATATTGGCAGAGTAAACCGCTGGTTTGCCGGAACCCAATATATTGATGAGGTTGAATCACTCTGTGTGGAGTTATTGAAAACCGCGTTCCGCTGCAATTATGCCGATCATCGCCTGATGGGCAGTATGCTCGGCAATATGGCGGTCTACCATGCGTTTGCCCAGCCAGGCGACGTGATTATGTCCGCGCCGCAACCTTTTGGCGGACACTCCAGCAACCGCTATGATGGACCGGCAGGGACACGTGGTGTAAAGATCTTCGATGTTCCGTTCAACATGGATGAACTCGAAGTAGACCTCGAAGGCTTTGCAAAACTTGCCCGGCGGCACAAACCAAAACTCGTGGTCATGGGCATGTCCATGACATTGTTCCCATTGCCGGTGCGCGAGATGAGTCAGATTATCTCGGAGTGGGGCGGTAAATTCATTTTCGACGGCGCGCATCAGGCAGGCTTGATCTCAGGCGGACAATTCCAGGATCCGCTGAATGAAGGTGCCGTTATTTTGACGGGTTCGGCTGGCAAGACTTTTAGCGGACCGCAAAGCGGCATGATTATGTGGAACGACTCAGGACTTACCAAACCGATCACGGATACTATTTTTCCCGCATTGGCCGCCACCCACCAAGTCAACCGTGTCGCAGCGCTCGCAGTTTCCGCGGCAGAGATAATAGAGTTCGGCGCCTTTTACATGGCGCAAATTGTCAAGAATTCAAAAGCGCTGGGCAAGGCGCTCGACGAACAGGGGATTCCCGTCCTGTGCGCGCACAAAGGATACAGCCAGAGTCATCAGGTGATTGCGCGTGTCAAACAATTCGGCGGCGGGCTGGAAGCTGCGCACCGCCTTGCTAAAGCGAACATCATCACGAACAAGAATCTTGTCCCTGAAGATAAACCGGAAGATTGGGATCGCCCAAGCGGACTGCGCATCGGTACCATCGAAGCCACACGCCTGGGAATGAATGAAAAAGACATGGGAACCATTGCAGGCTTTATCGCACGCGTCCTTGTGGAAAAGGAAGATCCGGAAGAAGTTGCAAAAGATGTCGTGGATTTCCGCCTGCCCAAACAGACCTTATATTACAACTTCGATCACGAATACCCCGTGTGGGCACAGGAAGAAACGTAATGTGAAGACGGATACGGAGGAATAGGCGAATCAATCCGGTTGCCAAGTGCCGGGGGGCTTGCCGGCGCGACGCAAACGGGTGCTTGAACCCGCCCCGAATCGCACTTGCTTGCCACACACAAAACACATCGCCGCCGGGTTTCTGCGGAAATGTGACACCGTTAACAATCGCCGATGGTATTCACGAACAGCTGGTGGCCGGCGCTGACGAGGTGCAGCGCCATCGGCGCTCCCGTGATGCCCAGTCCTATGAATCCGATCTTCACATGCAATCCTTTCCTTGATCTTGAGATGTCCTCCAAACACCCTTCAACCGAGGAACAGCTTGTACGCTGGATTCCGGCTCTCGTCCCAATACGGATAGCCCAGATCGTGCAGGAAACGGCGAAACGCAGGCATTTCCCCAGGTGGCACCTGCATACCGACCAGCACGCGGCCATAGTCGGCGCCGTGATTGCGGTAATGGAACAGGCTGATGTTCCAGTCCGGGCGCATGCTGTTCAGGAACTTCATCAGCGCACCCGGACGCTCCGGGAACTCGAAGCGGTATAAGAGCTCGTGTTTCGCCAGGGCCGCGTGCCCCCCGACCAGGTGGCGCACATGCAGCTTGGCCATCTCGTTGTCGGACAGGTCCAGGGTCTTCAGACCGTGGCGCTGCAGCTTGCGGATCAGACGCGCAGTCTCGCCGCGGTCGTGCACCTCGACGCCAACGAACACATGCGCCTCGGTCTCGCCGGCGATGCGATAGTTGAATTCGGTGATGTTGCGCGCACCCAGGGTGGCGCAGAATTTCTTGTAGCTGCCGGGACGCTCGGGGATGGTCACCGCGAGTATGGCTTCGCGGTGCTCGCCCACTTCTGCGCGTTCGGCGACGAAGCGCAGGCGGTCGAAATTGGAATTCGCTCCGCATGCCACCGCGACCAGGGTTTGACCACGCGCGCCGTTTCGCTCCGCATAGGCCTTCGCGCCGGCGATCGCGAGGGCGCCGGCGGGCTCGAGTATGGAGCGCGTTTCCTCGAACACGTCCTTGATCGCGGCGCAGATCTCGTCAGTATCGACCAGGATGATTTCGTC